>JBCCJE010000193.1:0-8074 GCA_039027925.1 Bacteroidota bacterium | reverse complement strand
GCTTTGACTTCTACTTTTACAAATGGCTCGACCAATGCTACTTCCTACGAGTGGGATTTTGGTGATGGAAATACCAGTACCGAGGAAAACCCGACTCATACTTACGCCGACGGCGGTGCTTACACCGTAGTGCTTACCGCAACGAATGATTGCGGTTCGGTAACTTTCTTTGAAAATATTTCATTTGCACAGTTACCCGTGGCAGACTTTGGTTCCAATGTGACGAGTGGTTGCGGACCATTGAGTGTGGAGTTTATGGATTTCACTACGGGCGTTCCTACTAGCTGGAACTGGTCATTCCCCGGCGGTACACCGAGTACTTCTACTGACCAAAATCCAACAGTAGTTTACGATGCCCCCGGAACTTATAATGTTACGTTGGTAAGCAGCAATGCTTCGGGTACCAGTACCAGTACACAAACGGCTTACGTCGAAGTACTAGCAGGCCCTACTGCCGACTTCACCTCGGATATAGACATTTTAGTTGTGGATTTTAACAATACTTCTACAAATGCCTTTTCCTACGAGTGGGACTTTGGTGATGGAAGCAGCAGCATGGGAGAAAGTCCAATTCACATCTACGCCGCAGACGGAACTTACACCGTGACGCTTACCGCAATGAACCTTTGTGATACCATCACAACTACTCAGGAAATTACCGTTGTGAGTTTACCTGTAGTTGGTTTTGCGGCCAATGCAACGCAGGGTTGTGCACCATTTGCAGTAGCATTTGAAGATCAATCTTCCGCCAACGTAACGGGTTGGTCATGGTCATTCCCCGGCGGTACACCTGCCAATTCGACCGAGCAAAACCCAACGATCACCTATGATACTCCAGGTACTTATGATGTGACTTTGGTTGGAACAAATGTGTCTGGTTCGGCTACCTTTACACAAACTTCATTTGTCGTCGTTGGAGATACTCCAGATGTTTCTTTCGGAACAAGTGTTTCGAGTTTGACGGCTGAGTTTTCAAATACTTCTACCAATGCGTTGTCCTACTTCTGGGATTTCGGTGATGGCAATACCAGTGTGGAGGAAAATCCAATGCACGAATATGCGGCCAACGGTACCTACACAGTAACACTTACGGCTGCCAATGCTTGTGGATCGGTGACGACTACGGAAATGATTACGGTACAGTATTCTGGATCTGCGCCATCGGCAGCGTTCACTTCCAACGTAACAACTGGATGTATTCCGTTTACAGTCAATTTTGAAGATCAATCTTCTGGCGACGCAACGGCTTGGGAATGGTCATTCCCCGGAGGTTCGCCCGTAAGTTCTACGGAGCAAAACCCAACGATCACTTACAATACTCCCGGTACTTACGATGTGATGTTGATTGTGAGTAATCCGGGCGGAAGTAATACCGCTTCGCAAACTTCCATGATAATAGTGGGGGATGAGCCAACTTCCGAATTCAATGCTACCCTAAATGGAGACATTGTTTCCCTGATGAATACTTCAACTGGAGCAACTACTTACGATTGGGATTTTGGTGATGGCAATACCAGTACCGAAGAAAATCCGACACACACTTACGATACAGATGGTACTTACATCATCACATTGACAGCAACTAATGATTGTGGCTCGGTCACTACAACTGAAACGATCACCGTCGTAACTGCCCCATCGGTAGCCTTTACCGCAGATGTACTTTCGGGATGTACTCCCTTGACGGTAAACTTTACCGATCAAAGTACAGGTACGGTAGATAGTTGGTTATGGGAAATCCCAGGCGCAACGCCTGCGTCTTCTGTGGATCAGAATCCAGCCTTTACTTTTGATACCCCCGGCACTTACGATGTAACTTTGACCGTAACCAACGCATCTGGTAATTATCCATTAGTACAAACTTCGATGATTGTGGTGGAAACTGTTCCCACGGCGGGATTTGATGTAGATGAATCGGGTGGCGTTTATTCCTTTACGAACAACTCTACGGGAGCGAATAGCTACTCTTGGGATTTTGGCGACGGAAGCCTACCGAGTACGGATATGAATCCCACACATACCTATACGACTGACGGAACTTACACCGTGACATTAACTGCAACCAACGATTGTGGTTCAGTTACTACGACTAAAACAATCACTTTCACAACGGCTCCAACAGTAGCCTTTATCGCTGATGTCATTTCGGGATGTGCTCCTTTGACGGTCAATTTTACCGATCAATCCGTGGGTACGGTGAATAGCTGGTTATGGGAAATTCCCGGAGCAACACCAGTTTCCTCCGCAGATCAAAATCCAACCTTTACCTTTGATACACCTGGTACTTACGATGTAACCCTAACAGTCACTAACACTACTGGCAGTTATCCTCTCACGCAGACAGCAATGATCGTAGTGGGTGATGTGCCTACCGCCGCCTTTGATGTCATGCAATCGGGATCAGTTTATTCTTTCACAAACAACTCGACCAATGGGGATACTTATCTCTGGGACTTTGGTGATGGTAGTATGACGAGTGCAGCAATGAATCCTACTCATTCCTACGCGCTTAATGGAACTTACACGGTACAGCTAATTACTACCAATGACTGTGGATCAGATACCACGACATTTGAACTAATGGCTGAGGCTGCGCCGATGGCTGCCTTCTCTGCGGATACTACCTTTGGTTGTGTTCCACTCACAGTTCAGTTCTCTGACCTTTCATTGAATGCAACTGCTTGGGATTGGGCATTTGCGGGAGGAAACCCTGCTACCTCTACGGATCAAAATCCAGCCGTAACTTACGATACGCCCGGTACTTACGAGGTGAGTCTGACTGCTTCCAATAGTACGGGTGCTGATAATGTAACCTTGACATCGTACATCGTGGTAGGAGAAGCACCAACCGCTGAATTCTTCTTCAATGCCGACACTACCTCCGTAGAATTTTTAAATAGTTCAGTAGGGGGAGTCAATGCTACTTACCTATGGGAATTTGGTGATGGAGAAACCAGCGACGAGGAAGAACCTACCCATATGTATGATGGGTCTGGTACTTATACGGTGACGTTGACTGTGACGAATGATTGTGGAACGGCAACCTTCGAAAATACCATCGTGTTAACTACAAGTATTGCGGAAGTAACTTTCTTAGATGAATTCTCCTTGTTCCCGAATCCAAATAATGGTCAATTCACGATTGTTCTAAAAGGACAACCTAAAGATGAATTGCGCTTGAATTTGATTAATGTAATCGGACAATACATCCATCGAGAAATTGTAGATTTCTCTTCTGGTCAAATGGTTAAACAAATGAATTTCAATCTTCCAGTTGGGACTTACATTGTGGAGTTACAATCTGAATCAGAAGTGATTTATAAGAAGGTGGTTATTGAGTAAAGTATTTCATTTGGAGTATTTCAATAAAACTCGAATCTTTTTCAATAAGATTCGAGTTTTTTTATATATTTAACTCTATGAAAATACCTCCCGATTATTTAAAACCACTAATGATGGACTTGGAAAAAGTCGTACTCAACACCTACAAAGAGTTTCCCAGAATTACTGGATCCGATATCGAGTGGGCTTACGATAAATTAGCTGATTATTTTAAATCGGTACACAAAGGTAAAGCAACGGACGAACCCGAGTCTTTCTCAGAGGTGCGTCAGGCACTAGTAGATGAATTGTTGAACATCATTGATGCTAGAGAAGAAGACAAGCTAGATGATGATCTGATATTGAATCCAAATATCTTACACGGTACGAATATGATTCCTTCGCTCCCTTTTTTATACAGTCTAATTTTTAAAAACCTCAAAAGTTCAGCAAGGTTTTGGAGGAAAGAAAATGGACAAAAAGGCTACGTCAATTATATCTCTAACTTTATCCCCTAGATCATTCGGGCAACCATCTTTCTTCCCGTAGCGTTTCACTAAAAAACGTTTTCAAAAAGAGCAATACTTCATCACTATGAAAATATTAATGGTTTGTCTCGGAAATATCTGTCGCTCCCCTCTGGCAGAAGGTATCATGGCACATAAAATTCAACAGAATGAATTAGACTGGGAAGTTGACTCGGCAGGAACAGGTGCTTGGCACGCGGGAGAATTGCCAGACCCAAGAAGTATTCAAGTTGCTAAAAAAAATAAAATTGACATTACCCATCAACGCGCCCGGCAGTTCAAAGCGGAAGACTTAGATGACTTTGATCTCATATTGACAATGGATGCTTCCAACTATCAAAACGTAAAAAAATTGGCTTCTACCCCAACGCACGAAAGTAAGATTCACCTCATCATGAATTTTGTCAATCCTGATATGAATCAAGTCGTCCCCGATCCTTATTACGGAGATTATGGTTTTGAAAATGTGTTTGAAATGTTGGACGAGGCGTGCGATTGTGTTATTGAGCAGTATCGGTCATAGGAGTGGTTCAATAAAACCGAATATTTCCCCTCCCCTTTTTCCTCAGATTGTTCAAATCCAGTAAGAACGTAATCCGTTTCCAGATGGTATCTCTTACATCGTAGGCCGTGCCGGCCGTAATCTCATCATTTTCAAAGAAAGGAATATAGATTTCAAAAGCATCGGGAATAGGGACTATCGAAATACCAATGCTGTAAGCTAATCTGGTTTCATCCCTGCGGTTGTAAATAGCAGCGTCTGCGTATGGTCTGAGGGGGAGTGCCCCGGGCATTGAGGTAGTCATGCCGAAACTAGCCATCCATTCACTGGAGGAAGCGAAGTCGCTGAGTGTTTTGAATCCAGCATCCCGATTAAATATTTGTTGAGAAAAAATACCGTCCGTTCCTTGATCAAGGCTATTGCCTCTGCCTTCCGTACGTCCGAGCAAAAGCTCATCGTACATATAATCACGAGTACCAAATCTGGAATTGAATCCGCCCAACTGAAAATTAACTCTTGCGGCGGGATTATCAAAATAAGGTAACACCCCAGCAAAGGCTTTTAGAGTCATCCCTTTTCCTCGTTCTTTGTAGGGAATAAATTTCTTTGCATTTGCAAAAAGCCGAACAAATCCCTCCCCTTGATGCGCCGTAAAAGAAACTTGTAAAGGTCCTGTTACATTGGTGTTTTCGTACGTGTATTTTAGCTCGTTGACGTAGTAGTTAGTTTTCATTCGGGTCACTACATCTGGATTGTCCATTGAGACAAATCCATTGTTTAACAATATACTTACATTTCTTAAAAATAGTTTGTGCTGAACCGTTGAGTTGGGATTTTTTTTCCTAAAAACAAATTCTAACTGCGGAGCTATCTTCGAATAATAATTGTAGTATTTGTTATCCCAATCGTAATCCTGTGCAAATCGCCTTCCTCCAATCCCTAAGGTAACGCGCCGAAATAATGATGATGTTGGGAAAAAATTATATTTCAGAATACCACTTCCAACAAAAAGTTGACTCGCCGTTCCGTACATGGGTACTAAGGTATATTCCAATTTCCTAGTTGCAAAATCATTGTTATGAAGCACTACGCCGAGCATAGTTTTATCATAATTATTCCAGCCTACGGCGGGCATCCAATATAGCGTTCGGTATTTTGGATTTTCCGCTCCGCCGAGAAACCTCAATCTGAGGGGATCTGATTTTGGGAAAATACCAGACGTGCGAATATTGTTATTACTTCGGTTGATATCGGGTATGGCTCTTTTTTCATCAATCAAAAATTCGTCAATCTCAAAATTTTTCTCAATCGGAATTTTTAAAATCTTAGTTCCCGTAAATCCTTCAAAGACTTTTGTCCTAACTTTTTCGCCCGCTCGCATGGTCAACTCAAAGGGATAAGCCAGTCCGTTGGTATTAGATATTTTTAATTCATAACTATCTGATTTTAAGACACTTATGGCTTTGTAGTCATTTTTCTTAGTAGTGTTCAACATCTCCTGAAAGGCAGTATCTTTTTCCAAATCAAAATGTCGCATAAAATCTTCGGGCTGTGGATGCTTGAACTTCCACTCCTGAAAAAAGCGTTTCATTTTCAAAGCTGGCAAGCGACCAATGAAAGCATCAGCGGCTCTGTCGTACACCCCTAGTCCGTAATTTACCTCCGTCATTTGACCGATTGGTGTGCTGATGGCCTGATGTGCATTGGCACGCAACATGGAGACGTTGACCAACTCATTGATACCTAGTTGACCTTTGCGCTGAATAATTTTTGGAAAAATATTTTCTTCCGTTTTGGGATAAAAAGATTTTTCGTAAAGCCGCTCATAGTGGGTATTAAGTCCTTCGTCCAACCAAGGATAGTCCCGCTCATTGAATCCCAAAATTCCGTAAAACCAATTGTGACCAATCTCGTGCGCAATCACCACATCGAGTGCTTGGGCGTATTCCATTTGATCTACTAAAGTAACCATCGGATATTCCATAGCTCCCGCATCGGCGAAGGGATTACTAACTGCCGTGGCGTGCGGATAGGGGTAGGGCCCTACTTTTTGGGAATAAAACTCTACGCCTCGGTTGATGTAATTTGTAGCCTCTTTCCAGAGATGTAGTTCCTTGATATTGAAGAAAGCCCACGTATCTACATTTTGATTTGGGCCAACAGCTACTCTACTTTTTTGGATAAAAAATCGCTTGTCCGCAAACCAAGCAAAGTCGTGAACATTGTCTGCGATGTATCTTATTTCTTTCAGTTTAGAAGCCGACTTTGGGAAGGTATCTTTCATTTCTAAGGGAGCATTGACATCGCTACCTCTTGGATACTGTTTAGCAATGAACTTGCTAGTCTCTCTTACTCTTTTTTCCAAAAAAGCAATTTCGGATTTGGTCTTTAGCTCACCCGTAGCGGCCACGTAGTAGTTTTCGGGGAGTGTAATTTTTACATCGTATTTTCCAAACTCCGAATAAAATTCTCCCATATCCAAATAAGGCATCGGATGCCATCCTTTGGAGTCATAGACCGCCGGCTTAGGATACCACTGCGTGATGTAGTAGGCATCGCCCTCTCTTCCCATCCGAGAAAAATATCTGGGAATATTTATAACAAAGGTAATACGTAGCGATACGCTCTGCCCTGATAGCAACGGCTCCCCTAATTGGACTAGGACGATGTCCTTATGTTTTTCGTCGTATGCCCAAGTCAAACTTTCATTACCTGTCTTAAAATCAATCGTCTCGTACCCTCCCATTTCGCTATTTTTAGCAAAGAAAAACCGAGTGTTTCCGTTTTTAATTTGCTGCTTAGCATAAGCGGATTGATGACTTTGGTAGGCATTAGCCCAAAGGTGAAAATAAATACTTCCTAAAGTATCGGGCGAATTATTGATGTACTCGACGTCCGCAATTCCTACTAATTGGTGGTTGGCATCATCCAACGTAATATCAATGTTATAATTCACTTCCTGCTGGAAATAATCCACAGGCACAGTACTACCTTGGGAAAAGGCATTCAAAAAATCCAAGATAAACAATAGCAGAATAATTATTCTTTTCATGTGAAAATCAATAATTTATATTTTGAGTAATCGTTCAGCAAAGCTAAACGGGAGAATTTTCCCTCAATCGTGGATTAGGGTATGACCAGGAAAACTTCGAATTTATTCTACGAAGGGATTGATACAAACGGTTCAAGAGGAGTTAGAAATTCTTCCAGTGGATCAGCCCGATATTTTTACTTGGGCATTGAACTACGGTGAAGATTATTGTTGAAAAAAGAAGAAATTGAAAAGTCAAGCTACTTTCTTTTTTTCTTTTTATTGCGCTTGGGCTTTACTCGTTTCTTACGTTTTTTCTTCGCAGCCGAACGACTTTTGTTTTTTGAACTGTTGTTCTTGTTTACCCCTGCGCTTTGTTCTTCGGGTGCTAACCACATTTTTTCAAACGGTGAAGGCTCTGGAGCTGGTGGAGTGGCCTCGGCGGGTAAGGGTTGGAGATTACTGATGTAGGCATTAGCCGCCGCTAGTGCTTCATCTTTCGTCAATTGAATGGAATTTTTAAAAAGTTGTTGCTCACTTTCCCATTCTTCTACCGTCATAAAGTCAGGTTTCGCCCAAGTAAATAAATCGCTGAAACGCCAAATATAGTTGGACTCCACTTGGTATAGTGCTCTTCTTGTAAATTGATAATAAGTAATCAACCGATGGTAGGTTTTCTCATCAATAAATGAT
>JBCCJE010000192.1:0-8083 GCA_039027925.1 Bacteroidota bacterium | reverse complement strand
GGTGGCTACTGCACAACGTTTTCACGAATTACATCCAAACGTAGAAATCACTTGGGAAAAGCGGTCTTTACAGGCATTCGCTGATGAACCCATCAATAAATTAGCTCAACGATATGATTTGCTTATCATAGACCATCCTTGGGCGGGTTTTGCCGCAAGGACAGGCGTCATCCTTCCTTTAGATGAATATTTGTCTAGTGATTATTTAACTGACTTGGCAATCAATACAGTTGGTCAATCTCACGAAAGTTATGAGTATGATAACCACCAATGGGCTTTGGCAATAGATGCAGCCACTCCCGTGGCAGCAAGTCGGCCCGATTTATTGGACAAATTGGATTTGCCATTACCTACGGATTGGGCAGACTTAATCGCCCTAGCTGAACAAGGAAGCGTACTCATTCCTGGTATCCCTCAAGATACTTTGATGAGCTTTTATATGGTGTGTAGCACTCTGGGAGAAAATGTTTGCTCCACGTCAGAACAAGTTATCTCAGAAGAGATAGGTCTTCGTGCCTTGGATTTACTTCGAGATTTGGGGCAACACATCGCTGAGGAAAGTTACACCTATAATCCAATCAAGGTGTACGAAGCTATGACGCTCACGGATCAATACGTCTATTCTCCCTTTGCTTATGGATATTCGAATTATTCGAAAAAAGGATATGCCCGAAAATTATTAAAGTTCCACGATATGGTCTCCATAAATGAAGTCCCTCTCATTACGACTTTGGGAGGAACGGGTTTGGCGGTATCAGCGAACTGCCAGCATTTGGAAATAGCTACCAAATACGCTGCTTACGTTGCTCATCCTCTGACACAAAAAACCGTATTCTTTGACAACGGTGGACAACCTGGGCATCGGTCAGCTTGGACGGATACCACTACAAATTTTTATACCATGGATTATTTCAAAGATACTTTACCTGCGTTGGATAGAGCATTTCTAAGACCTCGATACCATGGGCATATGTTTTTTCAAGACCATTCGGGAGCCCCCATTCGAACGTACATGATGAAAGGAGGCAACCCTAAAAAAGTACTGGAGCAACTCAATGATTTATACCTTCAATCTTTGAATCATGAGTAAACGTACCTTGCCTTTAGATGGAATTACGGTCTTGGAATTTGCCCAGTTTATGGCGGGGCCATCAGCAGGATTGCGTTTAGCTGATTTAGGTGCAAGAGTCATCAAAATTGAAAGACCAAAGGTAGGAGAGGCAGGTAGAAAAATTGCGTTGAAGAATTTATTCTTAGATGGAAGTAGTTTGGTTTTCCATACGGCCAATCGAAATAAAGAATCTTTTACTGCTAACTTAAAGGATGCGGAAGATTTGGAAAAAGTAAAAGCTTTGATTCAAATTGCCGATGTGATGACTCATAATTTTAGACCCGGAGTAATGGAAAAAATCGGATTGGATTATTCTAGTGTTCAAAAAATTAATCCAAGAATGATCTACGCTTCGGTAACTGGTTATGGTACTAAAGGCCCGTGGGCCAAAAAACCAGGGCAAGATTTACTCATTCAGTCCATGTCTGGATTTGCTACCCTTTCGGGAAATAAAAATGATGCTCCAACTCCCGTAGGTGCTGCCGTCTCGGATATCATCACGGGGACACATTTAGTTCAGGGAATCTTGGCGGGCTTGCTACGTCGCCAAAAAACGAATCAAGGGGCTTCGGTGGAGGTGAGTTTATTAGAATCCACTTTGGATTTGCAGTTCGAAGGTATCACGACCTATTTGAATGATAAAAAAAGATTACCAACAAGAGCAGCTAAAGGTTCTGCTCATGTTTATCTGGGCGCACCTTACGGAATTTACCCTACTAAAAATGGATACCTCACTTTGGCGATGGGTTCGGTGGTTAAGTTGGGAGAAATTTTGAATTGTGAAGCCTTATCCGTTTTTGAAAATGAGGAATCATGGTTTACCCAAAGAGACCAAATCATGGATATATTAAGGAATTTTTTAAGTACCCAAACTACCCAACATTGGCTGGACATTTTAGAGCCTCACGATATTTGGTGTTCCGATGTTTTTGATTACCAAACGCTGTTGAGTCACGAAGGATTTACGGTATTGGGAATGGATCAAAGTCTATCATTATTGTCAGGAGAAAAGGTACACACGACGCGCTGTCCAATCAGAATAAATGACGAAAGATTATACCACGCAAAACCTGCTCCTAGAGTAGGACAACATACGGATGCCATCATTCAGGAATTTGATTTATAAAAAAAATGAAACCACTAGAAGATATATTAATCGTTGACTTGAGTCAATTCTTATCAGCACCTTCCGCTACGTTAAGATTGGCGGATTTGGGGGCAAGGGTCATCAAAGTGGAACGACCAGAGACAGGAGATATTTGTCGTCAGTTGTATGTATCCAATGTGGACTTGAATGGGGAGAGTTCCATTTTTAGAGCGATTAATAGAAATAAGGAAAGTTTTAGGGCGGATTTGAAAAAGGAAATAGACCGACAGCGGGTCTTAAAATTAGTGGAAAAAGCAGATGTATTTGTCCATAATTTCAGACCCGGAGTCATAGGGCGATTAGGATTGGCTTATGAGGTTTTAAAAAAAATCAATCCCGCTATTGTTTACGGCGAGATTTCGGGATATGGCTTCCAGGGGCCTTGGAAAAATAAACCAGGACAAGATTTGCTAGTACAGGCATTATCGGGTTTGACGCAGTTAAATGGAAATCAAAATGCCGACCCCGTTCCAGTTGGGTTAGCATTGGTGGATATACTGGCGGGTGCTCATCTGACGCAAGGGATTTTAGCAGCACTTTTGAAGAAATCTACCACGGGTTTAGGAACAAAAGTTTCCGTAAGTATGCTAGAGTCCATTATTGATTTTCAGTTTGAGTCCATCACGACTTTTTATCACGACGGTGGTCAACCGACCGTACGTCCCATTAGCAACAGCGCACATGCTTACCTAGGTGCGCCCTACGGAGTGTATCCAACGCAGTCAGGTTTTTTGGCTTTGGCGATGGGATCTATTCCTATGATTGGCCAGCTCATTGGATGCGAGCCGTTATTAGCCTACACCGAAGTAGAAAGTTGGTTTGACCAGCGAGACGAAATCAAAGGAATTTTAGCGAATCATTTGTTGACCAAAACGACTCAAGCGTGGCTGGCTATTTTAGAACCTGCAGATATCTGGTGCGCCGAAGTGATGAATTGGGAGCAACTTTTCCAAAAAGAAGGTTTCAAAATACTAGAGATGATTCAGCAAGTAAAAATGAGTGATGGCTTTACTTACCAAACCACTCGGTGTCCAATAAAGATTGATGGGAAATATTTTACATCTGAATTGGGTTCGCCGAAGTTAGGGGAGCATACAGATGATATACTCCATGAATTTATTGTACCATAAATCCAAAGCGAAATGCCAAATAAAAACCTATTTATTGTTCGTATTGCCGCTATCGTTGCGCTAGGTGGTTTTCTTTTAGGATTTGACGCTTCCGTTATTTCTGGAGTGGTAAAATTCATAGAACCAGAATTCAATCTTTCCGAGCTAGAAATAGGTTGGACGGTAAGTTCCATCACCCTCACGGCAGCCATCGGAATGCTGATTGCGGGGCCTTTGAGTAATCGGTTTGGACGAAGAAAATTACTACGAGTTGCGGCTATTTTATTTACGGTTTCTGCGATTGGTTCTGCTCTGGCCAATTCATTTTTTACTTTAATTATTGCTCGATTAATTGGTGGATTGGGAGTGGGAGCGGCGTTGATTTTAGCACCCATGTACATCGCAGAAGTAGCACCCGCCGAAAAGCGGGGTCAACTGGTTTCTTTTAATCAGTTAAATATTGTCATTGGTATTTCCATCGCCTTTTTTACGAACTATTTGATTTTAAAATGGGGCGCATCCGATGCTGCTTGGGCGCAGACGCTTGGTCTAGGTAAATGGAATTGGAGATGGATGTTGGGCTTAGAAACTTTACCTGCAATCCTTTATTATTTGGGATTACTTTTTGTCCCACGAAGTCCACGCTGGTTAATGATGAAGGGAAAAGACGGTGAGGCATTAGAAGTCATGCAAAAAGTCATTAGCGAATCAGAAGCCAGAAGCCAAATGGAAGAGGTAAAGGAAAGTATCGCTAACGCCGAAAAAGAAGATAAAGCACAACTAGGTGATATTTTTAAACCAGCTATGCGTCAAGTCATCACCATCGGATTGGTCGTCGGTATTTTTCAACAAATCGTAGGGATTAATGCGGTCTTGTTCTACGCTCCGATGATTTTTGAGCAAACGGGAATTGGTACGGACGCCTCTTTTGTGCAGGCCATCTTAGTTGGTTTCACCAATTTATTTTTCACCATTCTCGCTATTTTGTTTATTGATAAATTAGGAAGAAAACCATTACTCATTTTAGGCATGGCGGGGATTACCATTTGTCTGTTTTTATTGACTTATGGGTTTTCGTCCGCAACTTATTCGTTGAGTGAAGATGCTATTCGTAGCCTTCCCACCGAAATCAATCAAGAATTATTATTGCCGCTTCAGGATAAAATCTTTGAGGATGATTTGAGTTTTAAAGCCGCACTCACAGATGCCCTTGGGGACACTCAAATGCAAGCCTACTCCGCTCCATTGACTACCGCAGGTACTCAAATGAATACCGCACTCATCCTGTTTGGGATTTTAGGATTTGTAGGGTCTTTTGCTTTTTCTATTGGCCCCGTCATGTGGGTGTTATTTTCAGAATTATTTCCCAATAAAATTCGAGCCTTGGCGATTTCGTTCGTTGGACTGGTCAATTTAGGTGTTGCCTTTTTTGTACAACTACTATTTCCGTGGGAATTATCGGTACTGGGGAATACTAAAACTTTCCTCCTATTTGCCATATTTGCGTTGATTGGTTTTGTATTTATTTGGTTCAAAGTCCCCGAAACTAAAGGAAAATCGCTGGAAGAATTGGAAGAATTATTAGTAACTCAAGCGACTTGAAAAGGAGATTACATGCCCTGATTTTAAAAACAAAAAAACTTAGAAACGATGAAAAATATCAGTTCCGAGGAAAAAGAAAAAATGAATGCCAAAGCCTCGCAGCACGAAGGCAAAATCGTATTTGACCTAAGTGGCAATAATTGGCAGATGGAAGGTATTCGCCCCGACGAAGGAGTCAAAATCGGATTTCACGAATTGAACTTTGACATCACGGGAGATTCCTTTAACTGGATTTATGCTAAAGTCCCTGGAGATGTTTACACCGACCTTTGGAGAGCAGGTAGAATAGATGACCCTCATTTTGGCAGGAATAGTCTGAAAGCCAAGTGGGTGCCAGAAAATGAATGGTGGTACAAACGACAGTTCGATGTTCCCAAAGAAATGATAGGCAAGCGGATTCAATTGGTTTTTGCTGGAGTAGATTTTGGGTGTGATGTATGGTTGAACGGCGAATTACTGGGAACGCACGAAGGAATGTTTTCTAAGTTTAAATTCGATGTCTCGAAAATTATTCGTTTCGAAAATTTACGCTTTGGGACTAATGTGCTCATGGTTCGATTACATCCTGCGCCCCGACGGTACAGTCAAGTAGCGGGAAGGAAGCCAGCTTGGCACGGAGATTACTGGGTCAGCCTACCCCCTACTGGTATCTGGAAGCCCGTCTATTTGGAAGCCACGGGTAATGTAACGATAGAAGATACTTATGTCAAGCCAACTATTTTATCTAAACATTCCGCAAGACTTGATTTAGAGTTAGAATTGGAAAATCATTATGATCGCAAAAAGAAAATCCAATTGGACATAGCGGTAGAGGGGAAAAATTTCAAATCAAAAACCTATCGAGTGCATCAAGCAATAAGTATTTCTAAAGGGACGAATCAACTAGCGGTAAGTCTTAATGTGGAGGACGCAAAATTGTGGTGGCCTTGGGATTTAGGCGAACAAAATTTATATACCGCAACCGTTACAGTCTACGATAAGAAGCAAGGCGTGCTCGATACCACCACTACTACCTTTGGAATTAGAGAAGTCAAAATGACCCACAATCCAGGCTTCACCAAAGACCAAGTAGAAAATCCTTGGACGGTGATGATTAATGGTAAGCGTCATTTTATGCGTTCGGGAACCTGGGGCGGCCCTCCAGATATTTTTATGGGACGGGCGCATCCTCATAAGTATCGAGAATTAATTCGACTAGCTAAGGAAGCCAACCTTAATAACCTGCGAATTTTTGGTTGGCATCCCGAAGAGATTCCATTGTTTTACCAATTATGTAATGAAGCTGGGATTACGGTTTGGCAGGATGTGCTACCGCTAGCTAGTTTGTCCCTCCCGAAAGATAAAGCATTTAGAGATGCCGTATTTGCCGAGGCGATTGCCTCCGTTAAGGAGCAAAGAAATCATCCCTGTATTGTTCTGTTGGAAGGTTCGGAAGAGTTGTTTATGACGGCTTCTGACCCAGCGCATAATTTACAATTTGTCAATGCACTCGGCGAAGCCATAAAACCTTACACTTCTTTGCATTACATTCCGTCGTCGCCGTTGAGTGATGAAGTAGGGTTAAATTTAGGGTTTAAACCCAACGAGAGTTTTCACGCTAACGACCTATTCTACGGAGAAGGAGAATTTGTGATGGAAGATTACTTTCCGAGTTTGGATTATGCGGTCATTCCAGAGTTGGCCATCTCTTCCTGTCCTAATGTAGAAAGCATTAAAAAATTTATCCCGCAAAATGAACTCTGGCCTCCCGGGCCTAGTTGGGGACATCATTGGACGGATTTTGATGCTTTGCGGACTTTGAATTTTGAGGTATTAGGCGACGAAAGTACCGATGGTTTTGAAAAATTTGTGGAAGCCACTCAGGTGGCGCAAGGCACTATTTTTCAGTACGCATTGGAACATTTCAGGACGAGAAAACCAAAGACGAGTGCCATTTGTATTTGTCATTACATTACCTTCGCCCCTGACATGAAATGGGGAATCGTAGATTATTATCAAGAGAAAAAACTATCTTTTGATTTTGTAAAAAAAGCCTATCAACCGATTTTGATTACCATGAAACACTTTGATCGAAGATGGAAACCAGGGAAGAAATTCAAAGGAGAATTATGGGTGGTGAATGATTATTATCAAACTTTTAAAAATTGTAAAGCTACTGTTAGGTTTTTAAATAATGATAAAATAGTTTTCAAAGAAACGCATTTTGATTTGGAAAAAATAGCGGGTGATAGTGCTGCCAAGTACGCAGCATTAGACTGTAAAGTACCGGGTAAAATCGGGGAGCAGTTCTACGTAGAAATCCTGCTACTGGATAATGAGGGAAAGGTACTATCGGCGAATGATTATATGTTGCTGGTAGCGGATAAGAAAAAAGATCGAGCTAAGTTAAGAGCGATTGGTTTAGAGGCTTTTGAAATCAAACAGAAATACGGATGGGCGAATTATTTTAGATATTTCCCTGGACTTGGTGCAGAGGAAGGTCACTTGGAAGCCGATCAAAAAATGCCCATTGCTAGAGGATTTGAAAAAATGTAAATGTTATGTTTGAATTTGAAAAAAAGGAACGACTGGGCATTATCTCGATGAACAAACCACCGGCTAATGGTTACGATGCTGAGTTCTTTAATAAATTGCTTCCGCTCCTCAAGCAGATAGAAGCAGATAAAGAAATTGCAGTAGTATTGTTACAAAGTGCTGTTGCTAAGTTTTTTTCGGCGGGTGCAGATATTAAGGTTTTTAGTAAAAATACTATTCAGCAAAATAAGGACATGGTCGTACTAGCGAACCAAGTAGCATATCAACTATCACATAGTTCTAAGATTTACGTTGCCTTTTTGAATGGACACACTTTAGGCGGAGGACTAGAATTGGCAATGGCCTGCGACATTCGAATAGCTACCGACAAGCATTTTTTATTGGGCTTACCAGAAATCAATTTGGGGCTGATGCCGGGCAACGGGGGTATCCCACGATTAACACAATTAATTGGTGCTTCGAGAGCATTTGAATTGATTGTGTCGGGAAATACTTTTACTCCACAACAAGGCTACCACTACGGACTTATCAATCAATTGTTTGAGGAAAAAACAGCCGAGGAACAAGCCTTGGATTATG
>JBCCJE010000191.1:0-8088 GCA_039027925.1 Bacteroidota bacterium | reverse complement strand
CCAGAGTGCCTATTGTACGGCCAGGATGTAGGTGCTCGTTTGGGTGGTGTATTTAGAGAAGCAGCTACACTGGCACAGAAATTTGGCGGGGAGCGAGTCTTTAATACGCCCATCCGTTATAACCTTGTCGCCATTTGTTGGTTGCTAATTCTTCATCGGTAGCCAAACATTTATCAAGGTCTTTTCGAATTTGAGCTTCGTCCATATCTTGACCAATAAGCACAAGTTCGTTCTTTCGGTCGCCAAAGGTCTCGTGCCAAGTAGATTCAATTAGTCCTTGATTATGAACAAAAGAACCATACTGCATTCTTTTTTCAAAAGGCATACTGCTCCACCAAACCCCCGCACTTTCGGCTCTTGATGAACCGCCCGCTTGACTCCACACTATAGCTTGGTCGGGTCTGGAAGCCAACCAGAATAACCCCTTACTCCTGATGATAGTGCTCGCAAATTCATTTTGGATGTATTTCCAGAAGCGATCAGGGGCAAAAGGTTTTGTGCTTCGATAAACGAAAGAGCCAATGCCGTATTCCTCGGTCTCAGGTGTGTGTTCGCCCTTATTCAGTTCTTCAATCCAGCCTGCACTTTGTTCTGCTTCTTCAAAATCGAAAAGCCCCGTATTCAATATTTCACTTGGAGCTACCTTACTGAAGGAGGACTGAATGATACGAGCCGCAGGGTTAAGTTTATGGATAGCTGCTTTGAGCACACCCAAGTCATCCTCTGATACCAAATCTGTTTTATTCAAGATGATGACGTTGGCAAACTCGATCTGGTCAATTAGTAAATCTACAATCGTACGCTCGTCGCCTTCTATATCGGTTAGCTTCCTGTCCATGAGGGTTTCGAGACTGGAAAAATCTTGGAAGAAATTAAAGGAATCAACTACGGTGACCATAGTGTCAATGTAGCTGAACCTAGAGAGATCAATATTATTTTCTTCATCTACGAAAGAAAAAGTTTGTGCTACTGGCACAGGTTCGCTAATACCCGTGCTTTCGATGAGTAGATAGTCAAATCGGCTTTCTTTTGCCAAACGTTCTACCTCTATCATCAAGTCCTCTCGAAGTGTACAGCAGATACATCCATTGCTCATTTCGACTAATTTTTCCTCTGTTCGAGAAAGGGTATTTTCTTTTTCTACTAGCGCTGCATCTACGTTGACTTCGCTCATATCATTCACGATGACTGCTACTTTTAAGCCTTCTTTATTGTGAAGTACGTGATTAAGTAAGGTGGTTTTACCAGCACCTAAAAATCCGCTTAAAACGGTTACGGGGAGTTTTTTAATGTAATTCATTTTAAATTTGCTTAAACCAATGAATAATGTTGTCCAAATGTTGCTTGCCGTATAATTCCACAAATTTTCGAGTCTCTGGGTGATTTGCATTTTGATAAACGCGCAACCTTTTCTGAGCAAATTCTCTTGTCAATTTAATTCCACAATCATTGACAATACAGTTTTTCCATTCTTTAAAAGTATATGCTATCATGTCCAAAAGTTTAAAGATTCATTCATGTCAATTCTCAATAAAAGCCGTTTTTCGCCCGACTCTTCAATGGTTGGGCTGCGATGAATGATGGCTTCCGCTTCTGGATACAAAGCCCCTTTTAAAATAACTACATCGCCCGTTTTTGCTTGTTGGATAAGATCTTTGTGGAGGACAATATCACTAGCCTTGGCACGAAGTGCTTTGTGGTCAATTGCTGCTTCGGGTAGCCAGATAGTGCCAGGGCCAACGTAAGTACAGAGTAATCTCAGGCTATTAATATCCGTGTGGAATTTGCGACACATATTATTATGAATGGTCGCTAAAAAGAACCGAAAAGAATCGCCTTTGGACACTCGTTGGAATAGTGCTAAGAGGCTTAAAATATCTTCGAGTAAGACTTTTTGGGCAGGAAGTTCATTGGCGAAGTAGGTGTTGAGAGCAGTAGATATTTCTTCAACTGTTCCACTCACTTTGCATTCGATGGATTGTTGGGAGGCCTGATCGAGTCCTTCTTTTAATGGAGCTATCTCTCGTTGGAAAATAGCGATATTCTTATTTGTCATATGAATATCATCCAAGATGGTAGAATCATCGCTGATGACAGCGTTGTCAAATTTTGAAATTGTTTTGAGCATACTTTTTATATTGTGAAATGAAAAAATTCTTATTCTTGGTGAACGTCTTTCAAGATGTAATAAAATTCGTCCGTATCGTTTTGGTTCAAATGTAGCGTTCCCCTGAATTTTCTAAAATCATCTATTTTATATCGGTTGTTGTCCTTTTTCAAATAGATACTCATTACCGAAGCGGGGCTGGCTTTTCCGCAGAAAAAGCAGGAAGCATAAGGATTGCGAGATAAAGATAATGTGCCTTCCTCCTCATCTAGAGGAAAGACAAAGCCTTCAATTATGACTTCCTTACCATCTATTTTTTTGAGCGATTCACTAAACACGGGAGCATACATCTCCATATTTATTTTGTTAAAATACCGTAATCTGTAATGGATGTTGGTCAATAATTCCCAATCAATTCTAACAGGCTCTTCCGCAGTATTATCAAGTTCCAATCCCTTTGCTGAAGGCGTCTGAATTTCATTAGTAGTTATCCAATCAAAGGATTGTTTGTCCCATCGGTACAAAGAATCATTGACGAAGTAGTCATTTTTGTAAGCGTCACTATCACTAACTAATTTTGCTTTTTGTGTCTTTGGCCTAGCCACTGCATGATGTTTTGCTTGACCAAAACCCAAGTGCTGACATATCTTGTCTTGCGTAAAAACCATCGCAAAAAATATGGAAGCAAATAGTACTTTAAATTTTTGATTCATGGTTTACTTTAGGAATGGTTCAATAATAACTTTCGGATCAAGCGGGCTTCACTTTTATTTTTCTTTTCAAATTTTGAGTGTGCCGATAGTTTTGAAAATGGGTGATGACCAGTACTGCCGAACCGATATACATGAACCATTTGCCGTAAGCAAAATGAAAAGGTTCAGACAAAAGGCCGAGGGAAAAAATACCCCAAGCTATCCATAGTATCCATTTGATTGTTGTGTGCTTCGTATGTTTTGCTGAAAAATAAACAGCAATTAAGCTCAAAATCAGGAAGATATAATCCAGCGCTGCCCACCATACAGAACTGTGTGAATGTCCATTGGTCGTTGATTCCAGCACTGGGTGAGCAGCGATGAACAGTACCGGCGTGAGACTACAATGAATGGCACAAAGCCCACTTGCTAAAGCACCCATAAGGTCAGACCGATTAATTTTTTGCGTGATCTCCATTTTGAATATATTTTGCAACGTAAACGCGAAAGAGGGTTAATGCAACCCAGTTGCAAATATAACAAAGAGATTTCTTATTGCAACTACGTTGCATTATATTTGTGTTATGAAAACTTCAAGAAATACAAAATCAGTCAAAGCACTACTTCGCATTTTTGAGCAAGCAAAAAATGATGTGGCCATTTCTGTTGTAGATTTGGTGAAGCGATTGCAAAAAGAAATGAACAAAACCACCGTTTATCGCATACTACAACGGCTAGAAGACAATGGAGTGGTGCATTCTTTTACGGGCAAAGATGGCTTAAAGTGGTACGCCAAGTGCAACGGTTGTTCTTCGGAAAATCACCAAGATACCCATCCTCATTTTCAATGTAAGATTTGTGGTAAAACAAAATGTATAGCTGTGGATATTCCCATACCAGTCATTTCAAAACATCAAGTAGATACCGTAGAGTTTTTATTAATTGGTCGCTGTGAGGATTGTCTTCGTAATTAATTGATATTTCTAAAAACAGACGGTGCTTCAGAAGTGAGATGGATTTATTTTTTCAAATCGTTATCGCGCACACCTTCGAAGTACCGTCAAGAAATATAATTACGACAATAAATTGCTGTACTATTTCTAAGCCAAGGCTCTGAGATTGATTACTTCGAAGTTTTTCGCCACAAAATAATCGTCCAGCCCGTAATCCGTATTCACGATAATTCCTCCCAGCAGGGTCACGGTATCCACCGAAAATTCCTCCTTGCAGGATTCAATGTGTTCGTGAATTTTTTTATCAATGACTTCGTAGGTAGCTTCCGTGATAGCTTTTTGAGGATTGTCACTAGCTAGTATTTGCGCTCGGTAGGGTAGCAGACTTTCTTCTAGTTTCATCTGCTGATAATCGTCGTCATTGATGACGGGCTTGTAATCTTCATCGTCAAAGCGACTGAGGGCCAACATCAGCGCACCGCAAGAATTACCAGTATCTTCTTGGCGGGGTCGGTACATCTTGCCTAGTTCTCCCTCAAGGGTAACTCCGATGTGGGGCCCATAAAAAATAAAAGCACTTCCTTCGTCGGGAATGTGGTGCGCAAATGCGGTCATACCCGTTTGTCCAGCAAAAGGTAGTCCGCCTAATCCGCCCATGATAAATGGTCCGAATAGCACATTGAAAAATGTAGTAGAAGGTACGTTGATATCATCTGAACATACCGAGGTAGCCATCAATACTTTTGAAATATCAATCTGATGTTCGATTTGCATTTTTCCGAGATACTGAATAGAAGTATCCTTAGCGTCCATAGCATCAGGAAAGTGTGTTTTTACAACTTCGTCGAATTTTCTTTGTAACATGATTTTTGTGAATTAAAAGTTATGAATTATGAATTATGAATTAAGAATGACGCTTGCCCCGAAACCTCGGGGGATTAAGAATTAAGAGTGGACAAAATTTTTGAGTTTAGGTATTTCTTCGTTAGTGATGAGTTCAATTTTGACAAACGGATTTGGTCTTACAGACCTTTAATGTGCTGCGATCGAAATAGGCCTATAAGGCCGACTCCGTTTGTAGAAAATGGTCAATTGCAGTTGTACTAAAGGTACGTAGTACCGACCCCGTTAGTCTGAGTTTGCTATCCAATATCAACAAAAACACTTTTCCCAAAACTTCAAAAAACTTTGTACACCCCTAATTAAAAGTTAGGAATGAGGCCTGACTCGATTTGCGGCATGACAATCTTTATTTGATCGAAACAGCTTTTCTCAAAATGTAGTAATACTCTTCCGGATCGTCATAATTCAATTGTAGCAAGCCCCGAAATTTTCGAAAATCGTCTATCTTATATCGTTTTTTCTTCTTGGGATAAAGACTGAGCACCGAGGCAGGACTAGCTTTTCCACAAAAAAAACAAGCAGCGTAGGGATTGGCAGAGAGTGCCAATAAGTCGCCACTTTCATCAAAGGGAATAACAAATCCTTCAATGATGACTTCCTTGCCGTCGAGGGCTTTTAGTTCATCTGGAAAGACAGGAGCGTAAATTTCCATTTCCACTTCGGGAAAATATTTAAGCTCGTAATCAATGTCTAGTAGAATTTCCCAATTAATTTCGATGGGTTTTTTACTATCCGCTGTCAACGTAATCAAGCTAGGTTTTGGATTTAGTTTCGGTGCTTCCTCTTCGGATGGTACTGTTACCCAGTCCATCAATTTTTCATCCCATCGAAATCGCGTATCGTCGTTGGCATCATCGTCTCGGGGTTTTTCCAAACGAATACCCGTCTTAGTCGGAGTACCAGCGGTCGGGCTTAGGCTATTTTTTACACCCTCGGTATTTAGGTTTTCCTCATTCGGATTGAGATTAATGATTAAGACTGCTACGCAGAGTACTGCAATTATTTTTATTAAATGTTTCATGGTGTTCAATTAATTTTCTGATAAAGTAGCCGACACGTTCATTTGGGTGGCTTGCCACGCAGGTATCAAAGCGGCTAAAATACCCACTGCAAAAGTGACCAACAAGAGACCTCCCTCACCCGCTACCCATCCATTATCGAATTGTAAATTGAAGTCGTGTTGTGCCTGATGGTTGACAAAATGTAATCCCAGACGACTCAATGCCCAACCAAAAATGTAGCCTATTAACGCCAAGAGTATCCCTTCGGAAATTAGTAAAGTGAACAAATGGGATCGCTTGTAACCTACGGTACGCAGAAGTGCCAATTCGTATTTACGCTCCTTGAGTCGGCTATACAGCCCAAAGAAAACACTAAAGCCTGCCATCAACATAATCCCGCCCGCAATAAGTTGTAGCGTAGATACGCCCACTCCAATCATATAAAAAAGCCGATTGATTTCTAAAGCAGGTAGTACCGCCTGCATGTTGGTTTGCTCATTGATTAACCTTGGCATACTCAGGATGGACATCTTGGTTTTGTACTTCAACAAAATGGCGGTAATGTCCATGCTATCGGCAGTAATGACGGAATGATCGTGGTCGTGATCATGGTCGTGCTCGTGCTCGTGATGATCGTGTTTAAGATCAAGGGTAGTAGCGTGTAAGGTATCCAATGCCGTTGGCGGTGCTTCGGCGTGCTCGGTGTGCACCTCCCAAACACTTTCCACATTAGTCAACAACAGATTGTCCAGCACCGTATTGGTTTTTTCTAAAATTCCAACTACGGAATAAGCGTGGTTTTCCTCATCGTGTACGTGTCCACCCCGAACGTCACCGTGCGTTCCAAAAAAAGTAGTGCCCACATTTAGCCCCGTTCGCTGTGCTACATCGGCACCTACGGTGACTTCCATTTTTTGGGAAAATAGTTTTCCTTCTTGGATTTGGGCATCGTATTTTTTTACGTAGTCTGTTGTTGTGCCCAAGATGCGATAGCCACGGTAAGAGTCTCCGTAAGCCAACGGGATCGCCTCCTTGACCATCGGATTATTCATTATTTTTTTGGCTTCGGCTAAACTTATATTTCCCGTAGGGGCATCCAAATGGTAAATGGCAGAAAGTACCAATTGCAGAGGGCTACCCTTAGCCCCCACCACTAAATCAATATTATTTAGATCACGACTGAACTTTTGTTCCAGTTGATGCTGCATCAGTAGGAGTAAGGAAATAATACCCACCCCAAAGGTGAGTAAGCTGATACACAAGGCGGTATTCAATGGTTTATGAATGATATTTTTCCAAGCAATTTTTGTAATCATCTACCCGCCCATTTTAGTTTTGATGGGAAATAACTCGATGTGATTACGCACCGATGTTTTCAGCCGATCATCGTGTGTGACGATTATCAGAGCCGCATTATTGGTAGTGGCTTCTTCCAAAAGTAGTTGAATTACATTTTGACAATTGGTGTGATCCAAAGCACTCGTAGGTTCATCGGCAAGCAGCAGACGAGGCGTATTCATAACTGCCCTACCGATGCTTGCTCGTTGTTGTTGTCCTACACTTAATTGGTTGGGGGAACGCTTTAAAGTATCGGCAATACCTAATCGCTGGGCAATTTTCTTCACTCGCCCCCTATCTGTTCCGTAAGGAGAAATGATCAGATTGTCCAAAACGGAAAGTGATGCAATGAAATAATTTTTTTGGTACACCAGCCCGATGTGTTCTCCTCGGAATTGATCCATCTGGGCATCGTCCATTTTGGAAAGTACGGCATCACCGATCCGAATCTTTCCAGTAGTAGGTCTTAGCAAACCCGCTAGCAAATGTAAGAGCGTTGTTTTACCGCAACCCGATTCCCCCAATACCAAGAGGGCTTCCCCCGCCTTGACTGTAAAATCTGGAAACTGAATCAAAGGGCCATCAGGATATTGGTAGGACAATTCTTTTACATTGATCATATCATCCTCTTTTTAAACTGTTTGTTCCGCCACACAACAATCCTCCATTTCGCATTGACAATATTTTCGATTGTATAAATGCAAAAACACTAAACTAAATGCGGGTACGTAAATAAAGAGGTGTGGAATGGGTAAAAATTGCATGCCTTCGTTGAGAATGACAACTGCCAAAGCCCCCCAGCAAATGTACATCGCCATAGGCATCCATCGCAAAGTGGTTGTTTTGGCAGAGTGATAAATAGCAGCGATGGATACTACCAAAAATACGTAGTCAATCATACGCCACCACCAAGGGCCCGCTTCACAACAACTAGCTGTACACGCCTGTACCACGAAAATCAAGGGGGTAGCCAAGCAATGAATCATACACAAGCTACTAGCAAGAATACCTAACGAATCCGATTTACGATCTAACTTAATTGGTGTTATCCACATAATATATGTTTTATTGTAAAAGAGAGAGGAGAGAAGTGG
>JBCCJE010000190.1:0-8111 GCA_039027925.1 Bacteroidota bacterium | reverse complement strand
GAAAATACTGTAACAATATCTGAGATAGCGATATTTTTTGGCTAGTACTATTCCTAGAAAATAGAGATCACGCGTCATGGAGCTGTACAAAAAATCAGAGTCTTTAATCATTTCCATCATGCCCCAATCAAAGTCTTTGAGTTGCATATTGTAAAAATTACCAAAGAACAGTAGGTTGGATTTTCGATTTTTGATATCTTCTCTGGTTACTTTTCCTTCGGTAATTTTAGGACGTGTGGATAATGTTGCATAAATAATGGAAGATAGGCACACTGCCAATAAAATAGTGGTGGGAATAATTAATTTTCGGTTAGCATCGAATTGCGGAATTAAAGTCGAGATCGAAATAGAGATGATGATAGCATTAATACTCAGCATAATGTTCGCTTTGTTATCCGCTATCGAACTCAAATTAACGTGGGTTCTATACGCCGTTCGGTACATCGTTTCTACACCTCTACCCAACTTTAGTTGATTGATTTCGCCAGCATTGTCTATTGCCATTTTTTGAGCATCCGCCTTTAGGCTGCCCTTCCGCTTCTTTTTATTTTTGTTTTTCTTTTTTTTCTTTTTCTTCCGTTGCTTTTCTTTTTCTTCTGTCAATATTTCATCTGCACTTCGGACTTCGGTGTTCGGTTCTAATCTAGCTTTTAGTTTGATAAGTTGTTTGATGTGTTTTTGTTTGCGCGCATCGTAGAGTTCGTGTCCCTCGGGGGTATGATAGTTTTGTTTGGTCAAAAAACCCAACTCAAAATCAATCCAATCTTTTTCGGACATGATGGTCTCGGCGGTTAGCGTAAGTTCTTGGCGGACTCTCCCGCATCGTTCCCAGTAGATTTTTTTTCCGAGGTGACTCATATCTGCATCACAGATAATCTGCTCGTGGAGCGTCGTGGGTTGTTGCGGCATTTTGGTAGCCATGATGCAACGCTCGATAAATTTGATGTCTTCCTCTTCCAAGTTATTTTTTTCCAAAAAAGTTCGAGCGTACTGTGCACTTCGTTCTTCGTGACCCGCAGGTCCCTTGTCGTATCCCATATCGTGAAACCAAGCAGCTAGTGCTAGTAATTCCAGTTCTTTAGGTGGTAGCTGTTTGGCCTCGCCCAATTCTTGCACCGCAGCTACTACATCCTTGGTGTGCTGAATATTATGGTAGGCATAGTTTTGATGTACCTGCTCCGTAATGAAATTGGTAGCGTAAGCCTCCACTTCCTCCAATAGCGTGTTAACTACTTCCATATTATTTTTTGGGTGGTTAAAATGCCCCGTAAAATATGAATTTTTTTTTAATTGATGCTGAAAGTGGGTTGGGTGATTTTTCAAAGATTTTTTGTATCAGCTTAGCACCATGCTTTGAGAACTTTGTGGGATAGCAAATAAGTAAAGCAAAAGTTCTTAAAGCCAACAAACGCTCCATAATTTGGCTTTAAGAACGCTTAGATTCCCGCTTTCTCAGCCCACGAGGTTCCCAAAGCATGGCGCTAAGTAGTTGCGATTTTTTTTAGAAGGAATCTTGCGGTTCGTGTCGGGTGAGTGTAGTCAAGGTAAAATATCCTAACAATAAAAATACGGAGATGACAGCGGCTAGTCCCAGGGTTTGAGGATTGGCTAATAAATGTAGTATATCGGTAAAAAGGGAGAATGGCTCGGTGATGATGTCCCAGCTATTCCATCGCTGCACTCGGCCTAGATAAATACCAAAGCCACACAAAAAAATAGCAACAACGCTGATGACATTGGAAAAGGTAGAGGAGACGAACCGCTCCAAAAAGACCTGTACTTCGAGTAAAGATAAATACCCCAAGATGAGTCCAGTCCAAGCAAACGAAAGAAACAACATCAAGTCATACCACAAGGGAATACCCAGACGCTGTCGAAGATGCAATAGGTCGGTTAAAATGTACGGTGCGTTGGGGAAAAATAATAACCAGCAAAATAAAACTAATGCGACAAGCAATTTAGAGCGCCACTTGCCATGAAGCCACGGTAATAAAATAGAAATGCCATAGGGAATCCAAGCCAAAAATAAATTCCAAATCAGAAATAAAAAAGTCTTTTCTCCTCGGTACCGCTTCAAACTATTGAGGTCGTGGACCTCCGAAAATTCAAATCCTAACTGCCTTAATCGGAAGGCCAGCAGAGCAACACTAAATATGGAACTGATAGCCAAAAGCGAAAACAGATGCCACTGCTTTTTATTTCTAAAAATGGATTTCATGGTATTAAGTGATTAGTTTTCGAAGAATGATGAGTCAAATCTTTATGGCTTCGTGGCTCTACACGTGTTTTTTTAAAATGCCACCAAGACACAAGGACACAAAGATTTTTTTTGAAAAATATAAAACTTTATGGCTCGTGGCTCTACACGTGTTTTTTTTAAATGCCACTAAGACACAAAGGTCACAAAGAATTTTCGATTCAATTTCACTTCTGTAAATAACTTGTTACAGATTATCAATATAAGTGTTCAAGATAGATAAAACCAACATTTCACCGCTAACGCAACGCACTCATCACTCATCACTCATCACTCATCTCTCATCACTCATCTCTCATCTCTCATCTCTCATCACTCTCCTGTAAAACACAGTAAACCCACCAAAAGATTGTCGCCCCTCCATCTTTCTGGAGGAAGCGACAATGCCTGCACGTTCAACCCCTAAATCATTGAATCGGGGGTTGACGTGCTCAATTATATTTGGTTGGTATTAAAAAATGTAAAAAGTTTTAATAGCTTTTATTTTATAAAATAAATTAAAAGTACTTTTTTTTTCAAAGTAAAAGTGCGAAAAAAAGAGAAATTGAAAATCCACACTCAGCACATCCTAGTGTTCTAATGTTTCACTTGACACCTGATAATTCATAATCAGCGGTGTACAAAGTTTTTGAATTCATTTATGCAAATAAATTGCTGTACCTGACAGCAAGTAGGTGTCGTCCCTCTGGGACTCTTAGAATATGCAAATGGATTGTTACACCCTACCCATATTTTGTCCCTCTGGGACTTTTTATAACTAGAAGTCCCAGAGGGACAAAATATCGGTAGTAAAAAAGTCGAATCAATAGCTTTTGAGTCCCCGCGGGACGACACTTTTCTACTATAAGAAACCGCTGATTGGAATATTGGTATTAAATGCCAACAAAAAATACGCTTCCCAAAACTTCAAAAAACTTTGTACATTCTTAATTCTTAATTCTCAATGCTTCTTTTTTCAAAACACAAAACAAAACAACCACTAGTTAGTTGACTTTTTCGCATTTTTGGGTTGTATATTTAGGTTATCTTACTATATCCAAAAATAGATTATTATGAAAAACCTTCTACTCCCAATTACTGTACTCCTGTTCCTTTTTTCCAACCTGCTTTCAGCACAAGTCGTGTGTGACGATCTCAATAATGATGGCATCTGCGACTTCAGTAATTACATCCACATTGACCAATTTGGTTATTTAGAATCAGCAACTAAGGTGGCGGTGGTGAGCGATCCTCAAAGTGGGTTCAATGCCAGCGAAAGTTTTACGCCCAACGGTACCTTAGAAATTCGAGACGCTTCTAGTGAGGCCTTAGTTTTTTCGGGAAATGCTCAACCTTGGAACAGCGGCGCTACCCATGCCCAATCGGGCGATAAAGGTTGGTGGTTTGATTTTTCTAGCGTGGATATTCCCGGCGAATATTTTGTGTACGATCCTGTCCAACAAGTCCGCTCTCCCAATTTTAAAATAGGAAATGACGTCTATGAAGAGACGCTGAAGGCAGCCATGAAAATGTTTTACTACAATCGCTGCAACCATACTAAGGCAACTCCTTACGCTGCTGCCAATTGGACCGACGGAATGAATTTTACCAATACCCTACAAGATGCTAATTGCAGATACGTAAACAATCAAGCTAATGCGAGTTTGGAAAAAGATTTAACGGGAGGTTGGTTTGATGCGGGAGATTATAATAAGTACGTGACTTTTACCAGAACAACGCTTCAACATTTGCTCTGGGCTTATCGAGAAAATCCTACGGTCTTTGGGGATAATTGGAATATTCCCGAAAGTGGTAATGGCATCCCCGATATTTTAGATGAAGTGAAATGGGAGCTGGATTGGTTACTAAAAATGACCAATGCCGATGGGTCGGTTCATATCAAAATGGGAAATATCAGCTACGATGATAATGCCGCAGCACCACCGAGTGCTAATACTGACCCTCGGTACTACGGGCCCACCTGCACCTCGGCTTCGATTGCCGTCGCGGGCATTTTTGCACATGCGGCCAAAGTGTTTCAGGATTTTCCCTCCATGAGTACTTTTGCTGCTACGTTGGAGACGAATGCTATCAATGCTTGGAATTATGCTTTGCCCCATTTGAATAATAATACCTTAGAAACCAACTGCGATAATGGAACCATCAAGGCGGGCGATGCCGATATGGATACCGCCGCCCAAAGAGAAAGCGCCGTAGAGGCGGCTATCTATTTATTTGACTTGACGGCAGGAAGCAGTTACAATCAGTACGTCGTCAATCACCTCAACGATACCGAAACGATGATGAATAATTACTGGGGTGGATATAACATTGAAATACACGATGCTTTGCTACATTACAGTACCTTGTCGGGGGCGGATGCTTCCGTTGCGGCAACGATTACTACTTCTTTTTCAACTGCCGCTAGTAATAATTGGGAGGGGTTTTATGGATTTAATAGTGATGATTTATACCGAGCGTTCATGCCCGATTATTCTTATCATTGGGGCAGTAATATGCCCAAGGCAAATTATGGAGTACTGAATTTACAGTTGGTGAAATATAATATTAACCCAAGTGCTACGGCTACTTACGCATCCAAGGCAGCAGAGCAGATACACTATTTCCACGGCGTCAATCCGCTGGGGCTAGTACAACTTTCCAATATGTATGCTCTCGGTGCAGATCGTGGGATTAATGAAATTTATCATACGTGGTTTTACGACGGAACAGATTGGGATAACACCCAAACGTCGCTTTACGGCCCTGCGCCGGGTTTTTTGACAGGAGGTGCTAACCAAGGTTTTTCGGTGACCACCTTATCTCCGCCGTCGGGACAGCCTATCCAAAAAAGTTACCTAGACTTTAATACTGGATGGCCCGATAACTCTTGGGAAATTTCCGAACCTGCTATTTATTACCAAGCGGCGTACATCAGATTGCTGGCTAGTCAAATTGCCGAAAGTTCAACAACGCCTTTGCCTGTAGAATTGGTTTACTTCAACGTAGAGGTAGTCAACGACGAAGTGGTCAAACTCTCGTGGCGATCAGCAAGTGAAATTGATAATGATTATTTCGAAATTCAGCGCAGTCAAGATGGGCTTGATTTTAAAATACTAGATCGCGTTGATGGATTGGGAAATGCCCAAACGGGGGCAGTGTACATCGCCGTGGATTCTACTCCCTTGGAAGGATTATCTTACTATCGAATTAAGCAAGTGGATACAGATGGAAGTTTTGAATATTTCCCAATCAAGACCGTATTCTTCGAAAGTAAAGGCATTCAGTTTTCAATTTTTCCTAACCCCGTAAAGGAAAAATTGCAGGTAAAAATGGATGCTAAAAATAAAATTCGTAGTCACCTTCAAATCCTGAGTTCGGATGGAAAAATTGTTATCCAACGATCCACGCTTGATGTTCAGGCGGGAGAAAATGTGTTCGAAATCAACGTAGCGCATTTGTCGCAAGGTGTCTATTTTTTGAAAATGGATTTCGGAGATGGTGCAGCGTCTGTGTACCGAAGAATTGTGATTAAAGATTAAGGGCTTGCGCAACGATTCGTATCCCCGAAAATAAATTTTATTTTTGCCGAAATTTTAGGGAATGGTAAAGTTATTATTGAACCATTCCTTATTGAACCGTTCTTTAATCCTTTTTTCAAATAAAATCAATTCAAATGAAATTAAAACACTTATGCTTAATGTTTTGTGCAGTTGCCTTTTTTATGACGGATATGACTGCTCAAGAAATAAAGTTTCCTAGCTTGGACAAAAGCCCGATGGACGCTGCCCACTATCCTAGCGGATCAGCTTACAGAAATTACCTAAGCGAGGATAATCCCGATCGCCGACAACAGATCAAAGTATTGTACTGCCGACCTTACAAAAAAGGTAGAGATGTTTTTGGCGGGTTAGAGCCGTGGGGTCAAGACTGGAGATTGGGTGCCAACGAAGCTACCGAAGTTACTTTTTACCAACCCGTAGAAATTGGCGGTACGATGGTGCCGGCGGGTACTTACACCATGTTTGCCCAAATCTATCCTACGCATTGGATTGTAAAAATCTCCACGGAAAGATTTATAGGGGGCGCTGCTAATCGAGATATTACTAAAGATGTCGTTGCCGTAAGCGTACCTACCGAGAACACCCCGCAGGTAAGAGAGCAATTTACCATCGGTTTTCAAAAAATAGATGATAATAATTGTAACATGATATTTGAGTGGGACAGAACTAGAGCCACGTTGCCCATCAATTTGAATGCTCCCGATATGGCAGATGACAATAAAAGTCCAATGGATTTAGTGCAGTATCCTAATAGCTCCAGATTGAGAAATTACCAAAAGCCAGAAGATTTAGATAAGGCAGTTGCTAAGGTGAGAGTGGTTTACAGTCGCCCGCAGATGAGAGGCAGAAAAATTTTCGGTGGGTTGTTGGAGTACGGAAAAATGTGGAGAGTAGGGGCTAACGAAACAACGGAGATCACTTTCTTTGAAGATGTCATCATCAACGGAACGAAGGTGAAAAAAGGAAGGTACGGTTTGTTTGCCAAAGTGAATGAAGACAATTGGGAATTTATCATTCATAAAAACGTACAATCTTGGGGACACGAAAACCACGACGAAAAAGACAATGTAGTGACCATGACCGCTATGACTGCGAAAACGCCTAAAACGCTCGAAGCCATGTCTATTGTATTGATGGAAAATACGGGTGGAGTGGACTTGATCGTAGGCTGGGAAAATACGATGGCAAAATTGCCCATCAAATTTGATAGTGGGAAAAATATGTAGTTGTTAGATTTTCAAAAAATAAAAACCCTCAGATTCTACTAACAGAGAATCCGAGGGATAAAAAATATTCAAGTACAACGTTAATTCAACTTTAGTGAGGTGAAGTAGTTGCTATCCGATTTTTCAGGTAGTTGCTACTTTACCATCAGGTTTCAGGACGGTGTTGATCAAAGCGTTCTCCATTTTCTTCGACTGATTCGGAATCAATACCGAAGCTACCTCGATCAACTCTAACTCAATATCCTTAAACTTCGCATTGGTTTTAAAGTCCTCAATAATTTCAATCACATCTCTATCAATGTTAATCGTTTTCGAAGCATCAATGACAACTTTCGACCCTTCTGGAATTTGATCCAATGTTCTTTGGATGCTTGCCTTATTGATAAAAGTAACATCTTCGGCTAGCTCCAAGTGAATTTTTCCATCCTTAAAATGTTTGCTCGAATCAAACAAGAATGGTTTTTTGTAATTATTGTAAAGTACGAAGAAGATCGCTACGGCCAATCCAAGTCCAATTCCCACCAACAAATCTGTAACTACAATACCGATGATCGTTACCATGTAAGGAATAAAATGACTTTTTCCGTGAGAATACATTTCTTTAAACAAGGATGGCTTAGCTAATTTATATCCTACGAGGAAAAGAATCGCCGCTAAACTGGCTAAAGGAATCAAATTCAAAAGATGAGGAATAGCCATAGCACATCCCAATAATATAAAACCGTGAAGGATGGCAGACATTTTGGTTCTTCCACCAGATTGGATGTTAGTACTACTTCTTACAATTACTTGAGTAACGGGTAAACCTCCGATCAAACCAGACAAAGTATTTCCCACTCCCTGTGCAATCAGCTCCCGATTAGCAGGACTTACTCTTTTTTGGGGGTCTAATTTGTCGGTAGCTTCGAGACAAAGTAGGGTTTCCAAACTAGCAACGACAGCAATCGTAGCACCCGTTATCCAAACCGAATAATTAAAAATCTGGCTAAAATCTGGAAACGTAAATTGGTCAAAGAAGCCACCTAATGTCTCCGGTACCGGAATGGCAACCACTTGTTCTCCATTCAAAGCGTAGCTTCCATTTTG
>JBCCJE010000189.1:0-8123 GCA_039027925.1 Bacteroidota bacterium | reverse complement strand
TTTTAATTCGATATAAAAAAGAAGTGGTCAGAATATCTTTTGGAGAAAAATAATAATCAGCACCGAGTCGAATATTGCTGGAGATACCTCCGCGCGTATGCGTTCTGCTTTGTTCAGTGATGGAAGTCAGAGCAGTATTTTCGTTGAAAAATCTTTGAAACGAAGATCCCCCTCCGATGTTGGTTCTTTTATTCACGCCAATATTGGTAAAGAAGTTCAGCTTTTTTCTTCGCAAGTTGAGATTGATGGCGGTGCCGTACATTTCGGGATACCCCAGCATAAAATCAAAAGAACCGTTGAGCCCTTTTTTCTTTTCTTTTTTCAAAATAATATTGATGATACCCGATGTGCCCTCGGCCTCAAATTTGGCCGAAGGATTAGTGATGACCTCCACCTTGTCAATCAAGTTGGCCGGTAAGCCACGCAATCCTCCCGTGCTACCGATACCTACCAAACCAGAGGGTTTTCCGTCTATCAAGATTTGTACTCCTTGCGATCCACGTAGGCTTACGTTGCCGTCAATGTCAACCGCAACGCTCGGTACGTTGTCCAAAACATCGGCCGCCGAACCGCCGTCGTTAGCCAAATCTTGCCCCACGTTGAAGATGCGCTTATCCAACCCCATCTGTACGGAACTCTTTTCGGCGCGTACTTCCACTTCCACTAAAACTTCCGTATCCGTTCCCATCTTGATGATGCCCAAATCCACCGTACGATTTTTTCGATTGATAATTATGTCATTGATGGTCTTAGCTTGGTATCCGATAAATTCGATTTTGACGAAATGTTTTCCGGGGGGTACTTTTATGGTAAAAATTCCTTGATTGTCGGTGATCTCTCCAGTAACTATCGAACTATCTTTTTGGGAAAAAATAGAAATCGTAGCGTACTCCAAAAGGGCTTGTGAATCTTGGTCGAGTACCTGCCCTTTCACGACACCTTGGAGCGATTGTGCTAAGGCACTCATTGGCATCAGCAGGGCGAAAAATATTAATAAGTAGTTCAGCGTAACATTTCTTTCCATAGGGTCTAGTAATTTTGAGTCTGATTTCTAATAATTGATTTGTAAGACTGAGCATCGGTTAGTTGATCTGAGAACTAGTTCGTGGATAAAGTCCATCGGTTCAGTAGTTTATTGTTTTTCCTTCATAAAAAAATCTAGGCGTAGAGGGACTATGCTACGATTCTTTCATATCGGCAAAAGAAAAAATAACCTACCCAATTTGTTCACCTTATTAATCTTTCATTCCTTAGCTTTGTACTTTTTTTTCGAATGGAATCAACTATTCATTAACGTATCAGCCAATCAATAGTTTTTAACAAATCGTACTCACATGAAATTTGAGACCAAGGCCATCCGTATCCAAACCCACCGTACGCCACAGCGGGAACACAGTACGCCTATTTTTCCGACATCAAGTTTTGTGTTTGAAAATGCAGAACAGATGCGATCATTATTTGCGGGGGAAGCAACTGGAAATATTTATAGCCGATTTACGAATCCTACTTGTAGAGAATTAGAGTTAAAAATAGCAGCGCTAGAAGGAGTAGATGATGCCGTAGCTACCGCTTCTGGTATGGCGGCGGTGAGTGCCGTATTTTTCACCTTTCTAAAAGCGGGAGATCACGTGATCTGTTCGCGAGCGTTGTTTGGTTCTACTTGCTCTTTGCTCAATAATTATTTGCCAGAGTGGGGCATTGAGCACGACTTTGTTGATCCTTATCAGCCCGAAACGTGGTCGAGCCAAGTGAAACCCAATACCAAAATGCTGTTCGTAGAGACACCGTCGAACCCTGGTTTGGACATTATTGATCTGACTAAGGCTGGAAAATTTTCGCAAGCGCACGATCTAATTTTTTGCGTGGACAATTGTTTTGCAACGCCCTACCTGCAACAACCCGCAAAATTCGGGGCGCATCTGATCACGCACTCCGCTACCAAATTTATAGATGGTCAAGGTAGAGTGGTAGGTGGCGTCATTGCCGGTCAGCAGGACTTGATGGATCGGGTGAGAAAATTTTGCCGAAGTACCGGCCCTGCGCTTTCGCCATTCAATGCGTGGGTGCTTTCCAAAAGTTTGGAGACCTTAGCTGTTCGTTTGGATCGGCACTGTGAAAATGCTATCACTTTGGCCCAACGACTAAAAGACCACCCGCAAGTAGCCAAAGTCAATTATCCATTTTTGGAAGATCATCCGGGCTACGAAGTGGCTAAACAACAAATGAAAAAAGGAGGAGGATTAATTACCTTTGAGATCAAGGGAGGGTTAGCGCAAGGGCGTCGTTTTTTGGATAATATGAAGATGTTGTCCCTGAGTGCCAACCTAGGAGATACCCGAACCATAGCCACCCACCCCGCATCCACTACCCACTCCAAACTAACGGAAGCGGCCCGACGTGAAGTGGGAATTACGGAAGGTCTCATTAGGGTCTCCCTCGGACTAGAGCACATTGATGACATTATAGCGGATATAGATCAAGCGTTGGCTTAGTACAAAATCAAAAAAATATTTATGATGCCTGTTTCGACCAAGCAAAATACTTACCCCATCCCGATACCAATTAATGATATTCAGTTTTATCACTACGAAGCGGAATTTTTATTGGAGTCAGGAAAAAAGCTACCCGAGTTGACCATTGCGTACCATACTTTCGGAAAACTCAATGCCAACAAGGATAATGTCATCTGGATATGTCATGCCCTGACTGCCAACTCCGATGTATCCGATTGGTGGAGTGGTATGTTTGGAAAAGGTAAGATTTACGATCCCGAAAAGTACTTTATCATTTGTGCCAACATACTGGGATCTTGTTACGGATCTACCTGTGCGAGGAGCATTTCTCCCATCACGGGCAAGGCATACGGTATGAATTTTCCCATCATTTCTATCAGGGATATTGTTCATGCACACGAGCTACTGCGACGGCACTTAGAGATTGATAGTATTGATCTGTGTATCGGTGGTTCTTGCGGTGGGCATCAAGTCTTAGAAATGGCTTACCTCCTGCAAGACAAAATAAAAAGTATAGCACTACTGGCTACGAGTGCCGTAGAAACACCTTGGGCCATCTCTACTCACGAAGCTCAGCGCTTGGCCATTCAAGCGGATGCTACCTTCGCGGACGATGCTGACCGTGCGGGCGAACAGGGGTTAAAAGCTGCTAGGGGTATGGCACTCTTGACTTACAGAACTTTCAATGCCTACCTAGCCACTCAAAGTGACGATGCCGAAAAACTCGATGATTTTAAAGCGGCTTCGTACATTCGTCATCAGGGAAAAAAATTACAGCAAAGATTTTATGCACAAGCCTACTACAGTCTTACCAAAACTTTGGATACACACAATGTGGGAAGAAAAAGGGGCGGCATCGCCAAAGCCCTAGCTGAATTAAAAATGCCTGCCTTCGTGCTTTCCATTGAGTCTGATATTTTGATACCACCGTCTCAGCAATTTGAATTGGCGGAGCACCTGCCTCACGCTACTTTTGTTTCGTTAGATTCTTTCTACGGGCACGATGGATTTTTGGTGGAGGCACCTGCTATCAATGCTTTACTTTTGGAGTGGAAAAGTCAGCTACGAAAAATGAAAGAGGTTTAGAAGTTTAGAACTGAAGTGCTTCATTTAATAGTTCAATAAAAAAGCCATCAAGAACATTGATGGCTTTTTTTTCTAATCCAAGAAAAAGTCCTTCAGCAATTTCTTCTCTGGATTCACCGCATACTTTTCAAAATCAGTTATCCCTTCCTCTTTAAGAACCTCTTCGTCAATAAAGAAATTTCCGGTACACTTAGCACTATCTCGGTTGATGATAGCCGAGGCAGCATCTGCCATGATATCGGTAGTGCGGCTTTGTTGCATCATAGCGGGCCCTCCCAAGGCAAACTCCACTGCGGCGGTAGCAATTGCAGTTTGGGGCCACAGCGCGTTAGCTGCGATTTTGTATTCTCGCAGTTCTTCGGACAATCCCAGCACAGTCATACTCATACCATACTTGGACATGGTGTAGGCGCAGTGCATTTTAAACCACATTGGATTGAGGTTGAGCGGAGGAGACAGCGTGAGGATGTGAGCATTTTCTCCTTTTCTCAAAAGTGGAATGGCGTACTTCGACACCATGAATGTCCCTCTCGCATTGATATCTTGCATCAGATCGTAACGCTTCATGGGGAGGTTTTGAAAATTGGTAAGGTTGATGGCGGAGGCATTATTGACTAGGACATCAATTTTTCCAAATGCTTTCTCTACTTGCTCCATTCCCGCAATAACATTTTCCTCCGAACGAATATCCGTTTTGATGGGTAAGGCCTTTACACCGAGTGCTTCTACTTCGTTGGCTACGGTAAAAATTGTTCCCTTTAGCTTGGGATGTGGCTCGGTGGTTTTTGCCGCAATTACAATGTTATATCCTTCGGAAGCCAGCTTTAGAGCAATGGCTCTTCCGATGCCTCTACTCGAACCAGTAATGAATGCTACTTTTGACATGATTTTTTTTTAGCGTAGATTAGTATGCTACAAAGGCATAAAGTCTCTAAGTTTTTTCTCTTTTTAAAAAAATACCCTTTGTGGCTTTGTGCCTTTGTAGTCAAATGAAAATTAGGAATATCAGTTGGCGAAAAGAGATTGCAACTTCATAGCCACTCCCATATCCCCCTTGATTTTGACTTTGCCATTCATAACAGCAGTCATTGGATTAAGTTCACCTTTGGTCAGGGCGATAAAATCATCAAAGCCCACATGAACTAAACAAGCTGCTTCTTTATTTTCGGTGGAAACTTGATTCTGTTCTCCCGTTCCGTCTATGAACAGTTGTTTCTCTCCAAAGTCAAACTTTAGGGTACTCGCTAGGGCAGGTGCTTTGACTGCTTTGGCTTGAATAGCCGCCAAAATATTTTCTAGATTTAAAGTATGATTTCCATTCGTATTGTTATTGTTATTTCGATTGGCTTCGTTGTACGCAACATCATCAATAATCATTTTGGCGATGATCTCCCGCATGATTTCGGAGGAGCCTCCACCGATCGTTCCCACTCTGCTATCTCTAAACATCCGAGCCATTTTGTATTCTTCCATAAAACCATAACCGCCGAATGATTGTAGGCACTGCGTCATCACCTTATCCGAAAGTTCGGATGCTAGTAGCTTCGCCATGGACGATTCTTTCACCGCATATTTTTCATCATTATTTAATCGGCAGCAGTATAAAACAAACTGTTTACAAGATTCAATTTCTGTAGCTAATTGAGCCATTCGGTGTCGCAGTACTTGGAATTTATTGATCGGTCGTCCGAAGGCCTTGCGCTCAGACATATACTTTAAAGTATATTCCATCGCCGATTCACAACCTGCGTAAGCCATGACTGCGCCTACCAATCTTTCCAATTGTAAACCGCCCATCAAGTAATAAAATCCTCGCCCTTCTTCTCCGATAAGATTGCCTTTGGGAACTTTTACGTTGTCAAATGCCAGCTCCGCAGTATCGGACGAATGCCATCCTAGCTTTTTTAATTTTGATCGAGAAACGCCTTCTAAGTTTTGGTCAATCACCAAAAGACTTACGCCCGCCGAACCTGCACTTGGATCAGTTTTGACTACCGTCACAATGAAATCTCCGTAAACACCATTGGTAATAAAAGTTTTAGAACCATTAACGATGTAGTGATCTCCATCTAAGGTAGCGGTCGTTCGAATGCCAGCCACGTCAGAACCAGCAGAAGGTTCAGATATTCCGACACTACAAACTAAGTCTCCCGAAATAATTCCAGGTAAATATTTTTGCTTGAGTTCTTCACTTCCATATTTTAAAATGTAAGGTGATGACATGTACTGCACTACGGATTGGGTGGCGGAGAATCCCCCCGAAAAAACTTTTGAGGTCTCTTCACAAAAAACGACATCGTAAAAGAAATCTAAATTTGATCCTCCGTATGCTTCGGGGTAGGAAAGTCCTAGGAATCCCATATCTCCCATTTTTTTCCAAATGGACTTTGGAATACGCCGCTCTGCTTCCCATTGATCAAGATTTGGAACAACTTCTTTTTGTAAAAATGTTCGTAAACTTTCTCTGAACATTTCGTGCTCCTCGGTAAAATAGTAACTATGCATGGTTTTAATTTTTAATGATTGAATAATTGTCCCGACGCCTCAGAAATTAATTTTTGAGTGCTTCCTCTGAGACCTTGGGGATCGAATGTCCTCAAAAATCAAGATGTTTTAAAAAATATTTATTGACGTGTGTATCTTGTTTTTATTTTAAACTTCTTTAAACTCTAATCGGAATATTTAGCATCTCCCTAGTCTCCTCGATGGAAGCAATTTCTCTCCCAATCATCCTCGCTAGCGTCGCTCCTGCTTCTACCAATGCTCCGTTGGACTTTGCCATTTCTCCATTGGGCAGATAAAAATTATCTTCTAGTCCCACTCTAAAATTTCCCCCCATGGCGGCAGCGATTGCAGAAAGTCGCCATTGCTCCTTGCTGATAACAATAGATTGCCAAAAGGCACCTTCGGGCACTTGGGAGATTTGGTGAATCAGATTTTCGGGAGTAGCAGGAATACCACCCATGACGCCCATCACAAAACTGTAGCAAGCATTGTCGGGAATTAACCCCATGTCTCGAAGCGGGACAGCGTTGCGAATATGCCCCGTGTCAAAGCATTCCATTTCGGGGGTGATGCTATTTTCATTCATACATTTTACCACCTTTATCATATCGTCAAATGAATTAGCAAAGATGTCATTCCAGTAAAAACGCTTTTGTCGGCGAGAATAAATCGCATAATTCATGCTCCCCATATTGAAAGCTGCCATGTCTGGATTGGACACAGGTAAATGTTTGATACGATCTTCTACCGAGAGACCAATCGCTCCCGTAGAGTAATTAATAATTACCGTCGGACAATGCTTCCGTACTTCCTTAGTGATTTCTTGAAAAACTTCTGTCCGCCAACTCGGTGTTCCATCATCTTCTCTTGCGTGGATATGCACGATGGAGGCGCCTGCGTCCACAGCTCGTTTTGACTCCAAGCCCAGTTCTTCGGGAGTATAAGGAATATAGGGACAATGTGCCCGAGTGGTAGCTGCACCCGTCAACGCGCAGGATAAAATTAATTTTCTTTTAAAAGTCATGGTGGTTTTTTTATGGATGAATGTATCCTTTAACAATACATTTACAAAGTGCATTTCACTCTCCGACCCACACGGGTTTTCGTTTTTCTCTAAAAGCAGTTAGCCCTTCCTGACCATCTTTGGAGCTAATTGTTTTTTGTAGCATTTCCATGAGGTATTGGTGTTGGGATGCCTGCTCGTTGATAGTGTCTAAGGCTTCGAGTCCCATGCGAATGGCAGTTGGTGAATTTTCTTTGATGTCAGCAATCAGTTCGTTGGTGATAGAGTCCATTGTTTCGGGAGTGGAAATATGAGTGACTAAACCAAACTCTAAAGCGTGCCTGACATCTAGGTTGTATCCCCTAATGCACCAATCAATTACTTTCCGCTTGGGCATGACTTGTAGCAGCGCAGCCATCACTTGAAAAGGATACAACCCTCTCTTGACCTCGGGCAACCCTAACTTAGTGCCTTCATTACAAATGACATAGGTAGCACCTGCCAAAAAGAAAAATCCTCCTGCGTAAACATTTCCCTCTACCTTGGTGATAATGGGTTTGTGCACCTTATTGAATAATTCTCCGATAAGTACTTCGCCCTTGGCCTGAGGAATGGAGGAATCAAATTCTCCGACCATCCCCATAAAGGCTTTTAAGTCAGCCCCTGCACAAAAAACATCGCCCGCTGCTTGAATGACGATCACCCTGATATCAGAAGTTTGTTTGGCGAACTGCATGGCAAAAGCAATCTCTTGCGCCATGTGGGGATGCAGTGCATTTTTCTTTTTGGGTCGGTCTAAGGTCAAGGTCATGACGTGATCTTCAACGGCTAATTGAATAAATGCAAAGGTCTGTGCAAGTGCGTCTTGGATGAGTTCTTTTTCGAAAAAATTCATTCTACCTTAATTTAAAATATTTATCTATGCTTAGGGATAAACTGCCTGCCGACTTAATTACTACGTTCATGTCAAAATTACCACAGTAAAAATATACTTTTGACCTTAAAAAGTTTGCTCA
>JBCCJE010000188.1:0-8147 GCA_039027925.1 Bacteroidota bacterium | reverse complement strand
TTTATTTTTTAAAAGGTTTGGAAATATCTTTTCCTTTTGTATTTTTACCAGCGAGTACAAAAATACTTACATTTAAAAGCACACCTTTTCGAAACCAAAATTCCTTAACTACGTTTCATTCGGAGAGAATCCGTCCCTTTCAAAATGAGTAAGGTCAAAAATACGATACCTTGTATTTTTTGATAGCTTCAGTTTCATTTGCTAAGAAAACTTTCAAAAATATTTAACCGTTTTTGCGCCAAAAATAATGTGCAGGTCAAGTTGCTGTAGAAGAGTAGTCTGTTGCGGGTTTCTTTTTCTTAAATGACAGCGAATTAGTATCTGTTTATATTATTGTTTGTTTTAGTACAAAGTTTGAGCACCTTGTGGTAGAAATCGTGCAAGACGATTCACCTGCTACTTTTTATAACAATACTTTAGCATCAATTATCCCCTAATCTGTTTTTAAAAAAAAATAAAAAAATCATATGATCATAATTTTATAGCAAAAATCCCTTTTACACGAAAGAACAAATTTTTACTTCCATGAAACACTATCCTTACGAGCGGCTCGAAGCTCTTGTACGTAGGTATGAAAACCAACTCCAAGATCAAGCAAAGCCCCTATTCAAAAAATCCGAATTATTATTACTTGCTGACTATTTTGAGTTTGAAAGATTCCTGAGCAAAGCCCTAGAGGTGGTTGATTACGGGATCGAGCAGTTTGACAACTCTTCTGAACTACAAGTACGCAAAACTCGATTGCTGATCTACAATGCACACCTCGATCAAGCGATGGAGTTGTTGGAGCGAAAAAAAACCAAAGGACTCAATCCTTCCCAACGTAGTCTTCTTCACGTAGAAATCTTGATTGTCCAAAAGAAGTTCAGCGAAGCCCACGCTTTGATTACTGCGCTAAAGAGACAATACGGTAAAACCAGAAAAATCCTTAGTGATGTATTTTTTTTGGAATCCCTCCTGTACGACAAAGCGGGCGACTTCGAGCGTTCGTTTTTTGCTTTAGAGACCACTCTTGGAATTAATCCAAATCACCAAGAAGCCAAGGGCAAGTTGTGGATGACCATGGAACTGTCCAAAAAATTCAAGCCGGGAATTATCCTAGGGGAGTACTTGATTCAGCAGGATCATTATTCTTGTATTTCTTGGTTTAATTTGGCGCATGCGTACTACGCTAATTTTGAATACCAAAAAGCACGGGAGGCCTTTGGGTTTTGTATCGCCATCAACGAAGATTTTGAATCTGCGTACATTGATATGGCGGAGGTGTCCTTGTTGTTGCTGATGTTTCGGGAAGCGGCAGACCATCTGAAAGTGGTCGTAGAAAAATTCAAAATTAAGGAACAGGATATTTTATTGGATTACGGGCGAGCCTTGTTAAAATCGGGAGAGTCACGGGCAGCTAGATCGGTACTGGAAGAATGCAAAACATTAATTGATCCCTTTGATCCCGATGTGTTGTTTTGGTTAGGGGAGACTTATCAGGTTGAGCGGAAGTGGGCCGCTGCTATCGAGTTGTACCTTAGTGTTTTGGACTTCGATAGCTGCTGGGGAGAAGCACATAGCAGTTTAGGAAAATGCTATTTTGCCCTGGCTGAATTCGAGTTAGCCGAGAAACATTTTCGGGAAGCTATTGACATTAGTCCTGATAATCTGGATACTTACGTGGAATTAGCTAGTTATTTTTTAAACATCGGAGAATTAGCGCAATGTGAGCAGACACTTATCCAAGCTAGTGAGGGTGTAGATCACCACGTAAGATTGAACTATTACCAAGCTGCAATTTTAATGTTACGAGGGAAAGAAAACCAAGCACTAGAGCTGATGAAAGATGCGCTGCAAACGGATTTTAGCAGCCACGAAGAAGTGTATGAACTTGCTCCCGAACTCGTTGGCAATAAGAAAATAGAGGACATTATTAACTACTACGCAGGGGAGCAGTAAAGCTCAGATGACCGATTTGTGTATTTCTTTTTGTTTTTGAAAATATATTGTTATTTTGTTTGGTAAATCCCGAGGCTAAAGTGTTCAATATTATTCTGTGAGAGAAAAAAACAAAACATGACTACGCACAAGAGACCTCAACCACACGAGTATGCGCCTTTTTACGCACCTTACGTAGCAAAAGCAAAACACCAAGACTTCCAAAAAAGTCTGATTGACCTACGATCTCAAACTATCAAATTGGTATCTGACCTGACCGAGGCACAATGGAACTACCGCTATGCGCCCGAAAAATGGTCCATTAAAGAAGTACTCCTTCACCTGCTCGATTGCGAAAGAATATTCGCTTACCGTGCATTGAGGATAGCGAGAAACGATTCTACTACGCTTCCCGGATTTGAACAAGATGACTACGTGCCGTTTTGCAACGCCGAGCAGCGAACCCCCGCATCTATCATTGTTGAATACAAGGCGGTGCGGCAAGCTACCATTCATTTGTTTAAAAATTTTTCGAAAAAAGATTTCCAAAGAAAAGGAACTGCGAGTGGATTTGCGGTTTCGGTTTTGGGTTTGGGATACATCATTGTCGGACATGAGATGCACCATTTAGCAGTATTGGCAGAAAGATATTTTGCGAGTGCGGCAATGCAAAATTTATCGGATACCCCACAAGTGTAGATGTACGCTTAATCTTGGAGTTGCCAAAGCCAAATACCATCCAAGGTAAAATAGCCAATCTTGCTGCCTTGCTCAATTTTTAGGAGGTCGGGTTTTACCTTCTCTATGGAGTCGTAGATGGGCGGCAGGATTTCCTGACCTTGATTGTCATACAGTCCTACCAACTCGGCGGCTATTGCCGAAAACATTCGGTTGGGTAATTGGAATATTCGATGGTATTTGTTAGGAATAATTTCGTAGCCCCGTTGGGTGATCGTGCCCCACTTTCTTCCCTTGTCGTATTGGACTAGGGCCACATTATCCTTGAAGGGTTCTACCTGTCGGAATCGCTTTTCCCCAAAAATAGGTGTGCCCAACGAATCGGCATAAAAACAAAAGGAAGAAACGATTTTTCCATTTGGATCTCTATTGAACTTTCGGAAGCCATATTTACCTTCGGCAAAATGTAACACCATACCGTTCTTCTCAATGGTCACTTCTTCTCCTTTTTTATTGATGACGTAATTTTCACTTTCGTCGGCTCGGCGGCGGGTGACGATAGCTCTGCCGTTTTTAAATGGTTCAGCTTTGGAGAATTTTCCCTTGAATGCAATATTATTGTTGATGTTAATGTATTCCCACAGGTAAGAGAATCCATTTTGTACAGCTACTAGCCCTTCCGAAAAATCTCCGACCGCTCGGTACTGCGGCGGAATGATTTCGTGACCAAGTGTATCCACAAATCCGATGCCTTTGGAGGTGACCACTTTGGCGTAGCCATTGATAAATGGAAAGATCTTGTTATAAACACAAGGCGTTAGCGTCGTCCCATTTCGATTAATAAGACCAAATGGTCCCATATTATTTTCACGCACTTGCGCCATCCCAAATTCATCAAACGGAAATACCAAATCGTACCGCTTAGGTGGCATGATAAAATTTCCAATGGTATTAATCAAGCCCGTTTTCCGATTGCTCACTACCCGTGCTCTTCCCTGTTGGAAATCAAATGCTCTCGTAAAAACGGAATTGATTACTTGTGCTCCCGATTTGTCTAAAAATCCGTAGTAGAATTTTTCGTTCCTTTTGATTTTGAACCAACACCTACCTTCGGAAAAATTCCCAAATTCTAAATATTTCTTATCCCTGAAATCCAAAACGATCTGCAAAGAGGTATCAATAAAATGCCATCCGTCTTCGTCTTGAATCCCTGCTAAGCCTTCGCTAAAAGAATTGACCGTTAAAAATTGGCATTCTACTACCTCTTCACCTTTTTGATTGACCAAACCCCACTTACCATTTTTTTTCACGGCACAAAAACCCTCGGAGAAGTTTTTAAACTTTTCGTATCCCCAATCCACGACGCTATTCCCGATGGCATCAAAAAAGATGGGTCTTTTATTATTGACGCCCGCCTGGAGTAGTCCTGAATTTCTGTTGATACTTCGATACTCGAAGGCTAGGATAGGTTGGTTATTTTCGTTGATGACGCCCCACTTTTCTTTTTTGCAGATGGCTGTTTTTTCTTCAAAATCATTAACCAATTCGTACTGCGGTGAAATCACTACTTGCCCAGTAGAATCAATAAAACCCCACTGCCCGCCGATCATCCACAAGTCCGTAGAGGGAGCAGTGATGAAGCGATTGTACCGCACCTTAAAACTCCGCTGCAAAGCAAACGTAGAGACTATTTTGTAGCCTACCTCGTCGGCTTTTTTTAGTTTTTCGATGGTTCCGCCTAAGCATACTCTGGCTTTGCCTTCGTAAAAATCTCCCACAAAATCAAAAGGAGATTGCTCGTGGATTACTTTTCCCGACTTGCTGATGAGTACAAATTTTCCTGCTCGGTTTAGGCAAGTAGCGTACGGTAGGTCGTATTCAAAATCCTCCACTCGGATACCCATAAATTCAAAATCCGTCAGAAACTTTTCTTGTTGATGACTGTAGAAGGCCATACCGAATGCTCCTTTTTTGGGATTGATAGTCATGTACTGAAGGAGGTCGTTGGCTTCAATTTTTTGATCGTAGTGATACACGATACTCATATCCGTAAAGGGTAACTTTTGTACGTGCTCATACTGAGGCTCAATGATGATAGTTTGGTTACTTTTTTTGCGCAGCCCCCACAAGCCCCAATCCTTGAACCACTCCACGTCGCTATCATTTATCAAGCTATAGTCAGGTTTTTTCTTTCTTGGTCGGCGAGGTGGACGCCGAAAAACATTCCCTCTGCCCGACCTTGCAAATGGATTGATGTTTGGAAGGTTGTCCTCCTCGGTGTAGCCAACTCTCAGGGTATAAACTTCTGGATAAACCTCCAAGAGGGTGAGATCATCCAAGCTATCCCGTTCGTAATAATTCATGCTTTGTCCCGAAAAAGCCTTAACAAATTCATCCTGAAATTGGAACTGCTGAAACTCAACGGGAGCTACCTCCTTACCTTTACGATTGATTAATCCACTCTTACCGTGAAGTTCTACTTCCGCAAAACCGTTCTGAAAATTACGAATCCTATCGTATTTGACGGGGGTCACTAATCCTTCGTTGATTTTAAAAACACCCCAGAGAAACTTTTTTACCCGAAAAAGACTATCGCCTGCAAGTGCGCCAATTTCCTTGTAAGCAGGTGGAATGACTTCCTGTCCCAAGGTGTCAATTAATCCGTATTTACCATTTTTGACACCGAGCAAAAATTTGTTTCTAAAATTGGCAAAGCCATCGAATTTGGTTTTGGTTTTAATAAATTTATTAGAGGGAATGGAATAAATTTTCCCTTCCTTTTGGTAGGTTGAGGTGAAGGAGATAAAGGATTTAGAAAGCACTTTGGCTTTTGTCCATTCGTCCTTAGCTTGCACTAGGATTTCTTGATCTGCGTTTCGGAGTTCAAAAAATTCATCTTTGGTTAAAAAGTGTTGGTTAGAAATAATTTTAATTTCTTTGAACTTCGGTTCAATTATTTCCTTATTGTCAAAAGTTACGAGTCCGTATTTGCTCTGCCTAACCGACCGCTTCGAATAAAAATTGAGAAAAGGTTTGCCGCGCTTGTTGATTTGGAGTAGGGCGTACTTGTTGGGTATGATAAATCCCTTGCCCTTTTCGACCAAGCCGTAAAGACCATTTTTTTTTACGATAAAATAATTTTGAAATTTAGGAACTGGCATGACGGCTTCGTACGCTCCATCAAAGATAGTCTCGCCGACTTGATTCACGACGATTAACTTTCCGTTTTGGATGACGGTAAAAATAGAGTCCGTGAAACTTTCTACCAATTCGTCAAATAAAGGCGGCAGTACCTCTCGCCCTTGGGTGTTGATGAGTCCCACTTTATCATTTAGCTGAACCGAGACGTGCGCTGTACCAAAAGCAGAACCCCGCAATTGTGGATTTCCAAATCGCTCACCGATAAGATCGTATTTGGGTGCTAAGACGATCGTTCCATTTTCGTTAATTAATCCCCACTTACCGTCCACCTTTACAGGAAGGAGATTAGTCCCCTCAAACTGACCGATAAGGATAATGGGAAATAAACAACATAAAACGAAGAAAAAGACGGATCGCATGGCTTTGATTTCAAAAAGGTAAGCGTGTTATTTGATGTTGTGGGGTTTGATAGAAGCGAGAGGTGGGAAGTGGGATAAGGGAGGCAAGATGCGAGAAAAGCTAAAGCTAAAGTTTTAGCTTTGTCTCTTCTCATATCTATTTTCTCATATCTCACTTCCCAATTCTTCCTGCTCTAAATAGAAGCACCGTTGGCATCTGGACCGACCGATACGACTGCTTTTTGGAGGTCTTCCATATTTTTTATGGGTTCAGATTTTACATTCATTTTGAAAGTGTAAGATTTACCCTTGGCTTTTTCCAATGCTCCCAATTGGTCGTCAAAGTCTTCTTGGTCAAAAGTTGCAATTTTATTGTTAGGTAAAATGGCGATGAGCTGATTATCAACATTTGGATTAAAACCGAAACGCTTACGATCCGAAAATGGAAAAGCTACTACTGATCTTCCGTCGTTGGTAATCAAATATACATTTACTTTGTTATGGGCTTTGGGCACATCAGGACCAAAGTCAAAATCAGCAGCAAAAAGGAAATTATCTGGATTTTTTAGTAAAAGATCGTAGTTATAAATTCCCATTTTGTTGATGCTAAAACTTCGAACAAAATCAGTTTGGCGGTCCATAAAGTTTTTCTTTTCGTCAATGCTCATGGCATTTGATCGGTAAGTTTTCATTTCCGCTTCGTACTTGGTCATGGCTTTGTTGAAGTCCGCCCCGCTTTGGCTAGGACATACCGAAGTAGAAAAATTGCGTTTATCATTTTTTAGTACCAAAGTGTACTCGTTGGGGCGTTTGCCTTTTTTGATGTCGGCAGTAGCCCATTGCTCTTTAAAAATCCATTTAGCCTGCTGCGGATTTTCTCCTCTTCCTGTATATTGCCAGAATATATTTTTCATATTTTTTAGCTCGGGAAAACCGTCTAGGTTGAGGTCAAAGTTGAGGACTGGTTTTTTCTTATCAAATTTTACGGGTGGGGTAGGGGCTTGAATTTTTTCCATTTTTGCTAAAGCATTTTGCGCTTCTGCTTTTTGTAGATTGGGCTGCGGAGTAGAAGTGCCTTTATTATCCCAGTTCCCTTTTTCTCTATCGAACAACCAAAAATCATAATTATCGCCACCTACGTTGCTCGCCATGTTGACAGTAATGGCTTTACCCTCGGCGATAAAAACTTCTTCATTGTTGGCTGAGGCGTTGATCTCAAACATGCCCGCCGTCTGCATGATGCCTTCTTCTCCTTCGTAAAATGCTTTCATCGGGATTCCGCTCGCCAAGATTTCGGCTGCGTTGTGAAATTCACGATATTGAACGTTGACTGGATCAGTAACTGGATTTCCATTTTTATCTACAAAAGTATTGGCTGGAATTTCGATGGATGTACCGTTGTCGAGGTCGAGTTTTTGACCGTTGGCATTATCCACGTCGAATTGACCGAAAGGTACATCCAATGTCTGAAACGGAGGTGCGATGGCTTGTTTTACAAAATCCGAATCTGTGTTGGATGATGAAAGTTCTGACGTAGAAGGCTCGTTGTTAGTCGAAGCCTGATCCGTAGAACAAAACTGAAAAATAAAGGTTATGGAAAATAAAAAAACAAGAGCAGGTAGAAGACGAGTTCTCATGTGCGATTTCTTTTATTTGGTAATTGAAATAAGATTTAAAAAACTAGCTATTCGAAGTTATGATAGCTAGTTAAGTTCCTAACGAAAAGATGCGTGAAAGTTACATTCTGGCGGGACAATAAAAAAGGAGAAGTTTGAAAAAAAAGAAGGTAACAACTATTGTTGCTACCTCTCTCATACAGAAAACTTATTATATAAAACAACACCCTTTTCTTTTACCAATAAGAGAATATTGGATTTATCTTCTAATGGTTAATCTTAGGCTTTGGGAAATTCTATTGGTAAGTGAGAATCATATTACTCTCTTTCTTACTGTAAAACTAAAACAATTTATTATTCTACCAAAATCATTCTTTATTTTTTTTACAAAAAT
>JBCCJE010000187.1:0-8184 GCA_039027925.1 Bacteroidota bacterium | reverse complement strand
CCCTTGCATCTCTAGCGCATCCTCCTCGGTAATTTGGTCAGGCATTTTAGTATCCACTTTTAAGGTGAAAAAGAAAGTTGCTCCCTTGCCTACTTCTGATTCTACCCAGATGTCGCCATTGTTAGACGTAACAATTTTTTTGCAGATAGCAAGCCCCACTCCTGTTCCTTCAAACTCGTCTTTGCCGTGCAATCTTTTAAAAATCTCAAAAACCCGCTCTTTAAATTCCATGTCTAATCCGATCCCATTGTCTTTTACAAAATAGACCAAATCGTGCCCCGCAAAATTTTCCTTGATACCAACCTCGACTAGAGGATTTTCATTTTTATTGTACTTGATACTGTTGCTCACGAGGTTTTGGAATAACTGTAGCAAGTGAGAACGATGACCTTTCACCGCTGGCAAATCCGCAATTCTGACATCTACGCCCCCTTCCATAATTTTGCCTTTCAGGGTCTCCTTTACGGTATCTACGATTTCGTTGAGAGCCACCCATTCGTAGATAATTTCTTCGTTTTCGAGTTTAGAATACATCAACACTTCGTGCAGCAGATCATACATTCGGCTCACGTTGGTAGTGATAAAATCAATGTAATCATCAGCATCATTGCCGAGTTGTCCTCTGAATCGGCGCTTCAGCAAGGTAGCAAATGATCCAATATTTCGAAGTGGTTCTTTCAGGTCATGGGAGGCAATGTAAGCGAAGCGTTGAAGCTCGTCATTTTTTCTTTCAAGTTTTTGATTTTGGAGAATCATTTGCTCGTTCTGATCTTTAAGCAATTGATTCATTTCTAGCTGCTTGTGGTGCGCTTGTTCTAGTTCTCCGTTTTGTTGTTGTATTTTATCGTTTTTCTCTCGTTGTAGTTTATTGTGTTCTGTTTGTGCTTTGTACTTGGTGTGTAATTGCCACAGAATGACCATCAATGCCAACAAACCAACGATCAAAAAATTACGATACATATTTTGAAGTTGGATATTTGTTTTTTGAATATCCCTTTCTCGCTGCTCGATCTCGTACTTCATTTTAGTATCGGACATTTTCTCCAGAGTAGCTTCACTCCTCAGCGAATCCTGCAAAGCAATAAAATTTCGGTAGAAAACATTAGCCTCCGAATTCTCACCGATGGATTCGAGGTTATTGGCCAAAGATTTATACACATCCACGAGTATCGGTCTAGCCTGCAGTTTTCTCGCAAGTGCCAGACTCTTCCGTAAATATCTCAAGCCTTCCGCTACGTTTCCTTTGGTGATATAGATTTCACCGATCGCCTTGGTACTAGAAATTTGTCCCCACTGGTCGTTGTATTTTATATTTACCTCGTGGGACTGTTTGAAATACTCTAATGCTTTGTCGTAGTCTCCCTTGTATTGATAATTATCTCCTAGGTTAAAAGTGATATACGACAAACTACCGTACTGATTAGATGCAACAGTGATTTCGTACGCCTTCAAGTTGTACTCCAACGAAAGATCCACCTGCTTCATTCTGGAATAGGCAGCCCCGATGGCACCGTAACTAATGATCTGCAATTGCTTATGATCAATGTCTTGACCAATCTTCAAAGACTGCTCGTAGTACTCTATCGCCTTGTGATAATTGCCTTGATAAAAATGAATACTCCCAATTTGATAATGAGAGTAAGCGATTCCTTTTTGATCTTTGAGTTCTTCTCTGATTTGCAGAGCTTTGAAGTGATACTCGAAGGCGAGCTCGTTATTACCCTTGGCTTGGTAAGACTTTGCTAGTCGGTAGCTAGCGTCACCTAGGGGTTTGCCGCCCTTACTGTTGATCGCTTTAATCAATACCGTGAGCACTTCGATAGCCTTATCGTACTCATGTTGTTTCGAGTACGAAGAACCTATTTTGTACTGAATTTTTGCCAATAATTGATCGTCTCCCGTTTGCTTCGCCATTTTTTCTCCTAACAAAAAATACTCAAGTGCTTTCGGTAAATTGTTTTGCTTATAGGCTTCCTCGCCCAACGTAAAGTAGGCATTCAGTTTTTCGTCGAGATTGCTGCTAGTGAGCTTTGGTTGCATTTCGGTCTCCAAGCTATCTAGACTTCCAGCCACCGCAAAAAGTGGAAGCCACAAAGAAAACAGAAGCACGAGGTATTTTTTTAGGGAAATTATCATATTACTTTGGTAATCAAGTGATGTTATTTTTTAAATTTCCATTGCAAAGAAAATGCCACCTCAAAGTTAAGGTGGCATTTCATTTAGGTAGAAGTAACGCTAGTCGTCGCTACATTGATCGGGTGGAAGTCCCATTCCACCGCCGCCGTTGCCTTCGCCATTTCTCTTGTTTCTACCTCCTTTTAGGTGTTTCATGTCTCGCGCATCAACGACCTGTAAAGGTCTGCGATCCATAATTGATTTTAAGCTAGTCATCTTTAAAAATTTTTCATGGTTAACAATAGATTATAAAACATCCTCATTGAAAAATTCAATGGATTATCTTTCTGGGGAAATGATTTCAAATTAAATATTGGGAGAAATGATGTGGGGAAAGTTTTGTGGGAAGAATATGGGGTAGTAGAGAAATTTAATTTTTTATTGAAAAACCAAAAATGTGCCAACTTGGATTTTATTTCAGTTTAGTTTTGCTTTCAAGAACTTAGCTCGTAGTTTTTCTTGATAATGGTTTTAGAAAATATCAAACAGATTACGAACACCAACGGGTCTAGCCATATTAAATCCTTCCGCAAACGTTACTCCAATCGCCCTGCCGTACACACTACTTTTGGCCTTTACGGAATCCAAAAAGTCTTTACCCGAAATTGGGGAATCTAGCTCGTCCGATTCGGGATTATAAAATTGAGAATCGAAGCAGAGAACGCATTCAATTTTTTTATCCATGTAGCCCGTGATGTCAATTGCAAAGTCGGGTTGGAGCGAATAGTCTTGAATGTAATGATAAACGGCTTGGGGGCGCCAGCGATCTTGTTGTTTTCCTTGGTAGGTAGTTTTTACTTTGGCGAGCCCCGCTACGAAGCAAGCATTAGCGGTGAGCTTGGCAGCCCGAGCATGGTCGGGATGTCGGTCTTTGATGGCATTAGCTAGTATTATTTCGGGCTGATAATGCCTGACGACCGTGGCGATTTTAATTAAATTTTCTGAAGTATGTTGAAAGAAACCATCTTTCATCTTGAGATTGTCACGTACGAGTGCGCCCATCGTCTTTCTCGCTTTTTCTGCCTCCTCCAATCGGAGTGGGGCAGAACCGCGTGTACCCAATTCCCCCTGTGTGAGGTCAAGGATACCTACTTTTTTTCCTAAATCAATGTGCTTTAAAAGTGTGCCAGCACACCCCAACTCTACGTCGTCGGGGTGTACACCGATGGCGAGAATATCTAGTTTCATTCTTTTTCGAGTAATCGCTTGATGGAGCGTTTTATTTTGGAAGACGTAGGACTCGTAATAGTATAAAAATAGTCCACCACCTTGCCGTCTTGATCTACCAGGTATTTATGGAAATTCCACTTGGGAGTAGAAGAAACTTTACCGTTCAATTTTTTATCTGATAGAAACTGAAACAACGGACTAGCCTCTCTGCCTTTTACACTTGTCTTCTGAAATATAGGATACTTGGCATTGTACTGCACGACACAGAATTGTTGGAGGGCTTCACCGTCGAGTGGTTCTTGCCCCGCAAAATCATTGGATGGAAAAGCCAATATCTCAAATCCATCATCTTTGAACTCATCGTACAATTTTTCCATATCCTCTAGCTGGGGGGTGAAGCCACATTTAGAAGCTGTATTCACAATGAGCAAAACCTTGCCTTTGTAATCTTCGAGGGAAACCTCATTTCCTTCAATGTCTTTGACCGTAAATTGGTGAATACTCTTAGCGTCTTTTCCTTTTTGAGTTAACATATTTTCTCTTTTAGTTCGTAATACAAATTTGTCGAGAAAGAATAATAAATGCTCGGTGGATACTCAGCAGTTGACCTATTACGGGGTAATTTCCCGTTACCCCGTAATTTTTCACGCTATAAAATGCAGATAAACTTATCGCTAAAATCCAACAAAAATATATCTCTATTCTCGATTGAAGGGATAACCATTTAAGAGGATACTTTGTTTTGGATTTTTGGGAAATTAGTTTTTTTGAGAGGAGGGATGCCCTGCGAAACGTGAGGGAGAGAAAAGTCAGGAGTTACATTTTTCCAAAAAAAATCAGCGATAGGTCAATCTACTGTAACGGCATATTTGTTGTTAGTTGCTTCATTGATCCCTTCCACATTTTTTATCTATAAGCATTTAATCAATGAAATTAGCAAAGCACGTTCTCGTCGTGGGAATCACTTTTTTCCTATTCACTTGTGCGATGCCCCTCTCCGCTCAAAGTTCCTACCTGACCAAACCCATTCCACCCGAAAATTTTAACCAAGAAGAAGTTGAAAAAATAAAGACCTTAATCGAACGTCATTTCCAGTCAAAAATCAGCCAAGCAGAGTTCAGCATGTACGGAAAGCCCAACGAACGAAACTTGGCACTCTTCAAGAAAATTGACGAACGGATGAAGGATGATCCTTTCTTTAGCCAAGAACACGTTACTTACGTGATCGAATCTATGGAATACCGAATGGGGAAAAGAAAACCGAAGAAGAGTGAAAATTAAAAATTAGGGTTGTACAAAGTTTTTTAAGTTTTGGGAAAAGTGTTTTGTTGGTTTGTATTAGCGATTTTAGATAAACGGAGTCGGTACTACGTACCTTTGGTGGTATTGCAATTGGTAATTTTCTACAAACGGCGTTGGTCTTACAGGCCTAAGGCAATAGGAAAGAATAAATCATCCAATTTGGCTGCTTCTTTTTTCTTTTTTCTTCATAAAAAAATCTAGGCGTAGGAGGACTATGCTACGATTTTTTTATATTGAAAAAAGAAGAAATAATCGACCCAAATTGAACAATTTATTTTTTCCTATTGCCTAATTCGACGGCAAAGCTTTAACAGGTCTGGAAGACCGAATCCGTTTGTAGAAAAGCAGTATCGTTCATCAACGAAAGATACGTAGTACCGACCCCGTTTGTCAAAATTGAACTCATTACCTTAATCCAAGTTCCGTTAAAACTTTAAATTAACTCCCAGCAAAAAATTCCGACCTGCCTGTGGGAAAAAACCAGTCAAATTATAAATATTTTCATTCTCCAATCGAGCGTAGGGATCGAAGGGCCTAGCGTCGTATCCCGCTGAGCGGTAGCGATAAGTCCACGCAAAGGCATTATAATTAACATTGAAGATATTTTTAAACAATAGGGTCAATCCAATTTCTTCAATCCAATTGGTCTTGAGGGTATAAGCAATTCGGAAATCTGAGTAGGTGTAAGCATCCAATTTGGTATTTTCGTTAGATGTATTGTCTATGAATTGGCTACCGACGTGTTTGGTAGATAGCCCAAACGAAAGTTGTTGCTTATCATTTTTATCAAATACATCGTAGTTGAATCCTCCTGATATGATGACGTTTGGAGAAAATGCCAAATCCGAATTTTCGTGCTCTACTTGAAACTGTACTGGCTCCAACTCTTCTGCGGGCGTATTATCAAAATCTTGAAATGGGTAATCCCAGTTATCTATAAATTCGGTGAAGTTCCTAATTTTATTTTGGGAAAAAGTAGCTGAGAAATCTATGGTAAAGCCGTCCATGATTTCGGCAGCCCCCTGCAACTCCAACCCCACGCGGTAACTGTCATCTACATTTACCCGGGTGGCGGCACCTACGTCATTGAGTTGACCCGTGACGACCAATTGATCTTGGTATTGCATCCAGTAGGCATTGGCACCTATCATGGCTCGATCAAATGTTTGCCGATATCCTAGTTCCGTATTGTAAAGGGTCTCGTGGGTAGGTTGATTCCTGGCGGGTGCTTCGGTGTAGTCATTTCGATTGGGCTCTCGATTAGCAACTGCAAAAGATGCGTAGAGTTCATTGCTATTGTTTAAGTCCAACGTCAACCCCGCTTTAGGATTGAAAAAATTTAAACGCACCTCCTGCTCCAATTGACTAGCATCATCATTGACCCCCAAAAATTCATACCCTACTCTTCGGTACTGCAAATCCAAATAACCTTGTAGCCCATTGACTAATTCTGTACTGACTTTTCCAAAAATATTAAAATCAGTTTTGGTAGCATCGTTATCGTAGTAGCGATGACCAAGATCACCATCACTCGCAAATTGCGCCCAGATGACTTCTCCAAAATGCCCGCCTTGATAAATATTCCACGCGCCACCGAGGGTGAAATCATACCTTGCCGGGGTATAATTTAAGGCATACGTAAATCCATAGAAATCATTGTCCAGCCAGCGGCGTCTGACCAAATCAGTAGAAGTCAAAGTGTCATTACCGATGATGGGATTAGCCAACCCGTAATCCGCAAAATCTTCATCCGCCTTGTATTGTTCGAAAAATCCTTGCCCCTTAGTGTAGTGCAATGCTCCCGAAAAATTCAATGCCCAATTGAACTGATGATTAATCAAGGCTTGGTAATGGGTCTGTCGGTAATTATCTACTTCGTTGTCGTGGGGTTCGTCAAAGTCCCCTAGTTTTTCGGTACCCGAAGGATTATATCTTCGGAGATCATTATTATTGAGAAAAATACCTGCGGTATCAAAAATCAACGGTTGGTCTTCCAAAAACTGGGCAGGCAATCCATTCCAAGCCTGATAGGTGATTTCGTGTCCCGAAAAAGTATTGAATCGAACGGAGGTCTGATTAGAAACATAAGCCGCCGATAAATAATAAGAACTCAAATCGGAAGTAGCTCGATCTATAAAACCATCCGAATCAATCCTTGATAACCGCCCATCAAACGTGAAGTGATCTTTGATGAGTCCGCTACCGAATTGTACCGAATTTTTTATGGTGTTAAAAGAACCGACAGAAGCCGATAGCTGACCGTAAGCCTCCTTGTGCACCTTGGAGGTATTCAAATTGATGGACGCTCCGAATGCCCCTGCACCGTTGGTAGAAGTTCCCACTCCCCGTTGGATTTGGATATCTTCTGTGCTACTCGCAAAGTCTGGCAAGTCCACCCAAAACACCCCCTGCGACTCGGAATCATTCAAAGGGATACCATTGATCGTCACATTGATTCTCGTAGGATCGGATCCTCTGATGCGCAGACCAGTGTAGCCAATACCTGCCCCCGCATCGGAAGTAACCACTACGGAAGGTGTCCATTTTAGGAGAAAGGGAACATCTTGACCTAGGTTATTTTCTTCGAGTTCTTCCTTCGTAATGTTAGTGTAGGTCATGGGCGTGGACTTGGAAGCACGGGTGGCGAGGACGGTAAGCTCCTGCAAATCCAACCGACGATCAATATCAATATTGAGCTTGGTATCTTCATTTACAAAAATATCCACCTCGTAAGGCTCATATCCGCCGTAGCTGACCATGATGGTTTGGTTGCCTCGCTTAAGGTTTTCCAAAACGTAATCTCCATTCAGGTCTGAGGTAGTTTGTAGATTGATGTCGCTTTTTAGATAAACATTTGCGCCAATCAAAGTCTCCTTACCTCCCGTGATTTTCCCATAAACTTTATACTGGGAAAATGCCTGATCGGTAAAAAACAATACACCTACAAATAGTAAAAATAATTTTTTGGGAAAAGATAAACTGCCAATACGCTTCGCAGTTGGCCGAGTGGATGTTAGAAAAGTAAGTTCTCTTTTGTCAACTTTTTTCATAAAAAAATAGTGCTTGCACCTTCTCACCTTTCGGTCGGAAGGTTTTGAAAAAATATTCTACGCAGGGGTATTGCGTAAAACCTGATTTCGATAAACACCATTGAAAAGCCTTTCCCGTGGACCCACAGGAAGTTCATTTAGATAGGCTCATTTTCCTTACCAGAATGACCTGGCCAGGTTCAATGGGTATGATCTCAGTCTTGCTCAATTGTCTGAGCGAGACACCCCAAATGAGATGACGCAAAGGTAGATAATTTTCCCAGAAATTCGTTTTTATTTCAAAATGGAAAATAGGCACAGGTAAGGTGAAACGGAGAGGTACAGAGCATTTTTTGGAGAAAATTTTAGACCTGAATTATCCACTTCTTATTTTATGTTTGAACACAAGTAGCCTCATAAATTAAGCAGCGATAATTAGTAGCTACCGATGTACTGTCTCTGGGACTTTTCGAATTAAAGAGCACCAGAGGTGCGACATATAGGTAGT
>JBCCJE010000186.1:0-8205 GCA_039027925.1 Bacteroidota bacterium | reverse complement strand
GTTTCCAGTGTACGATGTCTCGTTCCATGCGTTATATCGGGACTGGCATACTGAAGCTGACCGGAGTTGTCTCTACTGATGCCCTGGCAATCACTCCCGATGACAGATTTGTCATATCTTCTTGATGCTAGCGTTTGGGAAGGTTGACTTGTTTTTTAATTTGGTTTGCCATTAAGGCACGAAGCCACTAAGTTTTTTTTAAAAAAATCACATCGAAGTTATTTCAAATTATTGTCGCTCAACGTGTTCGTTTGATTTGCCACTAAGGCACGAAGTCACTAAGTTTTTTTTAAAAAAATCACATCGAAATTATTTCAAATTATTGTCGCTCGACGTGTTCGTTTGATTTGCCACTAAGGCATGAAGTCGCTAAATTTTTATTTCAAATTATTTACTATCGAAAATATTTGTTCTAAAATTAAACAAATGCTTTCTAAAGGACAAATTAAATTTTTAATAGACGTTTAGAGCCTTTTCCTGAGGCCTTGGTGATTTGAGTTTTCAGCCCTCTTTCTCTCCCCCCCAAGGTCTCGGAAAAGCCGCTCTAACTTTTCGAATTTTAAATCCAAAAAATAAAAACTACCCAACAGTAGCCCCCACCAAATTATTTTCTACTAGGTATTCGGCAATTTGGATAGCGTTGGTGGCCGCTCCCTTGCGGAGGTTATCCGCTACGATCCACATGTTTAGGGCATTGTCAGCGGAAGTGTCTCTACGCAACCTGCCGACGAATACCTCATTTTTATTTTTTGAAAAAAGAGGCATCGGGTACGTATTGTTATTGACATCATCTTGAACGATCACCCCCGGAGTGGCGCTCAGGATTTGGCGAACCTCTTGGATGTCAAAATCATTGTGAAATTCGACATTCACACTTTCGGAATGTCCTCCCTGCACGGGCACTCTAACCGCCGTAGCAGTTATTTTCAGATTATCATCCCGTAGGATTTTCTGTGTCTCGTTCACGAGTTTCATTTCTTCCTTGGTGTAGTCATTTTCTAAAAATACATCGCAATGCGGAATGCAGTTATCCATGATGGGATAATGGTAGGCCATTTCTGCTGGCGTTTTTCCATCCTTTTCGGACTCGTACTGATGGACAGCCTTTGCCCCCGTTCCGGTGATGGATTGATAGGTAGAAATGACTAATCTTTTGATGCCGTATTTTTTGTGTAAAGGAGCCAATGCCATCACCATTTGAATTGTAGAGCAATTGGGATTGGCAATGATTTTATCCTCTTCGGTGAGTTCGTTGGCATTGATTTCGGGTACGACCAATTTTTTAGTTGAATCCATTCGCCAAGCCGAAGAGTTATCAACGACGGTGGTTCCTACTTCTGCAAAGCGCGGCGCCCACTCTTTGGAGACGCTTCCTCCCGCCGAAAAAATAGCAATATCGGGACGTGCAGCTACCGCATCGCTCATACTGATGACGGTGTAGTCTTTTCTTTTAAAGGTGACCGTTTTACCAACAGACCGAGCGGAGGCTACTGGTACAAATTCAGTAATGGGAAAATTTTGTTCCGCTAGAACTTCGCACATAACAGTTCCCACTAGTCCGGTGACACCTACAACTGCAACTTTCATAATTTTAAATATTTGTGAAATGAAAAAATGAATTTGATTTTTATGGTAAATTTACGGTTAGATTTTGTGCCTGTAAACAACACCTTTTATAAAACTGATTTTACGTCAAAGTGTTACACTCCATTTTAGTTTTGGAGGTTTGGTAAGAAGGACACAAATATACATCGTTTTTCTTTATTCGCTTACTATATCCAATGAGAACAATCCTACTACCACTATTCATTTTCCTTGTTTTAAAATCCGCTTCGGCGCAACTCTTCGAAGCGTTTACGGACAGCGATTTGACGGATAATCCTACTTGGCAGGGTGATCTCAATCATTTCGTAGTCAACTTAGAAGGACAATTACAACTGAACGCATCGGGGGCAGATACCTCGATTATTTTTACTGCCGTAGCCCTGCCCGATAGCACAGTTTGGGCGTTCGAGTTTAATTTAGATTTTGCCCCTTCTAGCAATAATCGTTTGCGTATTTATTTGCAATCCTCCACCACGAATTATCCAGATGTAGATGGCTATTTTCTGGAAATTGGAGAATCAGGCACTACCGACGCCCTACGGCTTTTTCGATCCGACAATGGCAACCGCACCGCAATAGCTTCGGCTACCGAAGGAGCACTCGCTACCAAACCCGCCACGGCAAAGGTGCGCGTCACTAGAAATAAATTCGGCGAGTGGGCAATCTTTGCCAACTACGAAAACGAAGACCTACTCACCTTGGAAGCAACTGCGACCGACGATACTTACCTCGGTGGCAATCAATTTTTTGGGCTGTGGTGTAAAAATTCTTCTACCAATGCCGATAACTTTTTCTTCGATAATATTTCGATTGATCCGCTGTTGCCTGATCTTTCTCCGCCCCAAATTGTAGCGGTGGAAGCTATCTCTTTGCAGGAAATTGTAGTTGTGTTTGACGAACCCATTGATAGTCTTTCGGCGACCGATGTATCTAATTTTAACCTCATCAATATTGGAAATCCCCTGACGGCTACTTGGACAGCTACCTCCTCTTCGGAAGTCTTACTCCATTTTAACAATACATTTACCAATCAAACTTCCTACGACTTGGATATTCAAAATGTAAAAGACCGAGCAGAAAATGTTATCGTAGCGACCTCCGTTTCGTTCGAAGTGAATTTTGTGGCGCCAGTACTTTTGGGGGTCGTTGCCATCAGTTCCACAGAACTAGAACTTGAGTTCAACAAATCCATTGATACCGTAACAGCTTCATTATCAGATAGTTACTCCGTTGATGATGGTATCGGCAACCCCATCAACGCAGAGGTTGATCCCATTGAACCCTTTAGAGTTTATTTGGAATTAGGCAATGCACTACAAAATGGCGTCACCTATAATTTGCGAGTTGAGAATATCAAAGACGAACTCGGACTCGAAATAACAGAACAGATTTTTCCCTTTGACTTTTTGGTTGGCGAAATGATTGCGCCCCAAGATTTGGTCATCAACGAAATTTTATTCAACCCCACCACGGGCGGAAGTGATTTTGTGGAGTTGTACAATCGCTCCCAAAAGTTTCTTAATATTTCGGATTTATTTATTTCCAATACGACTAGAACCTCGGGGAGAGACAAAGATATTTTGGTGGATAAAATTTTACGCCCGGGCGACTACGTAGTGTTTACTGCTGATCCCGATTTTGTCACAACTACCTACAACGTTCAAAATCCAAATTTTTTATTTGAAAATCCACTACCGGCCTTCAACGATGCTAGTGGCAATGTCAGCCTTTTTACTACCTACAATTTGGATACGATGATGATTGACTCCTTCGATTACACAGAGGATTTTCACTATCCCCTACTGGACGATAACGAAGGAATTTCTTTGGAGCGAATAAGTTTTGAAGCCAACACTCAGGATCAATCGAACTGGCATTCGGCGGCATCTTTGAATGGAGGTGGCACTCCTACTTTTCGAAATTCGCAGTTTCGTCCCGATAATCCTGCCGATGATATTTTCGAAATTTCAGAGCCAGTATTTTCACCCGACAATGACGGTTTTAAGGATTTTTTACAAATCAATTATGCCCTCGATAATCAAGGTTACTTGGCTACTATTAAAATTTTTGATGCTAAAGGTAGGTTGGTCACGACACTTTTTGAAAACCAATTATTGGGCCTGGCAGGAACGATCAAATGGAATGGATTGACCGACGAAGGGCGTAAGGCTCGAATCGGAATTTATGTTATTTTTGCAGAAATTTTTTCACCGAGTGGTGATATTTTTGATTTTAAAACAACATGCGTTGTCGCTGGACAGTTAGATTAAAGCTGTGCGTCCATCGTAAAATCAGCTTCAGGACATGAGGAATGGTTCAATAATAAATTTACATTTTCTACTTGTTCTTTTTCCTTTCTGCTGCGTTAAAAAGCCTCGCCGATGCGCTGCATCGCCTACGTTTTTTGCCTTGCATAAAGAAAAAATAACTTCGTATAAATTGTATATTTATTAATGCACCATTCCTAACAGTACTTTGGGACAAAACGTGACTAAATAAAATAATTCCTGTGTCCCTTAAAATCATACCTTTGCTTTTCCAATTTGATAAATTATGATTTTGGATAAAAAAATAACTCAATACATTATCATAGGTATTTTAATGCTCGGTGCGTTTCTGTGCATTTTTCCCCCTAAGTTGTATTTTTTCAAATCCATGTCCGAATACGCAGTTCAGATCATGTTTGGATACCTTTTTTTGGGTTTGGGTTTTTTACTCATCAAACAACCCCGCTTGATGTTCGCTAGTTATATTGCTTGCTCGATACTGGCTATCCATCTCAAACTCAATACTAACCCTGATCTAAAATCTCCAGAAGCAACTGAAGATCAAGCAGTTATAGATATAGCTGTTATGGATATTTCGAATATCACCCAAGAGCCTAACGAAACTTTGGACGCCATTTTCGAATCCGATGCTTGCTTGCTGAGCCTACCGAACATTGATTTGGACATTTACGAATTTATCAGAGATACCCTGCGGGAAAAATATCCCTACGCTACCGAGCGGGTTGGTTTTGAGCCAGGAATCGCCTTGTTTTCCAAATACAAAATCTCACGTAAAGATACCTTCTTCGTGGATGGACTACCCAACATCGTCGGCAGCATCAGGGCCGAGGGTCGAGGGCAAGAGTTGTATTTTATTACCTCCAACACGCTGCCGCCTTTCTACACCCGCGACTACGACCGCACTAAAAGGCAACTGAACAGAATAGCAGACATCGTCAATACCATCGGAGCACCCATCTTAACTTTTGCGGACTACAACCTCGTACCGTGGTCAGATGAGATTCACGATTTTAGAGATAAAGCCCACTTAAAAGACAGCCGCAGGGGTTTTACGCCGGCTTCTTCTACGAGCCTGATTGGTTCTTTTTTTGACTCTCCGAGAGATCATATATTTTTCTCCGAACACTTTAAATGTATTGGATTTGAAAATCTAAAATCCTCGACTTATAAACATCTGGGGATCAAAGGTTCATTTCAGTTCAATCCGACCGTCGTCCAATGATCAAGGAAAGACTCAATAGTTTTAAGTTTGCTTTTCGGGGTATCAGGCTACTTTTCCAAACCGAAATGAACGCTAAGATTCACCTCATCTTCGTTTTTATCGTCATCATCGGGGGGGTGTTTTTTTCGATTTCTGTTACGGAATGGAGTTTGGTTGTTATCGCCATAGCGATGGTATTGTGTGCCGAGGGCATGAACACGGCGGTCGAATCATTGACCGACTTGACCTCACCAGAGTTTCATGCGTTGGCAGGAAAAGCCAAGGACGTTGCGGCGGGTGCTGTTTTGATTGCAGCCATCGGCGCAGCCACGGTGGGATGTATTATTTTTTTACCTAAAATCTGGAATCTCTTTTTCTCTTCGTAAGACCAATTTTGTTCCCTTACTAAACCATTGAAAAAACCAATTAACCTGCTTACAACTTTCAACATGCGAACCATTATCTCCATCCTTTACTTACTAGCTACCTGTGCTTTATTTGGTCAAGAACAACTAGGATTAAGATTAGACAACTACGCTGGCATGCACGGTGTCCAACTGAACCCTTCCCACAACGTCACGAGCCTTTTTAAATGGGATTTGAACCTTGTTTCGTTCGGCATTGCGGGACATACGAATTATGGTTTTATCGAAAATGCTAACATTCGGAGCGCTTTAGAAAATTATGACAATGCTATCCTCCGACGAGATATTGAGAATAGTACCTCTGTGAACGCCAATACTTTGATCGTTGATTTTTCTACCAGTAGAAGGCTCAAATTTGCTACTTTATTTGCGCACGGTATGGGCCCAGCCTTTATGCTAAAGTTGAGGAATGGGCACTCGCTCGGTTTTTTCACTAATGGAAGATTTGCATTTAGTACACACCGAGTTCCGAATATTTTAAATTATAACACCTTCTTTGATACCCCATTTGATACGTTTATTGATGTTGATCCCGTGAAAATATCAGCAATGGCATGGTCAGAATTTGGGTTGAATTATGCGGCTCGATTCGATACGTACGAAGGTTTCTACGGTATTGGTTTTAATTTAAAATTCATTAGTGCCTACGAAGCTGCCTTCGTCAATACCACAAGAAACACCCCTTCGGCGCAGGTTAATGCGGATACGTTAGCCTTCCAAAGTCCGCATCTGGTCTATGGCATCACCACGGCAAATCTGGAAGGTGAAGATATAGGTGTGGAACGCAGCGGATTTGGAGTGGGATTTGACCTTGGATTTACATACGTGTACGAAGGAAATGAAGACCACTATAAATGGAAAATAGGTGCTTCTCTACTGGACATGGGGCAGATTGAACTCTCCCGCAACGCCGAGGAACACGTCATCAAAACGGATTCGCTCATCCTTTTTCCTTCCGTAGAATTTCAATCATTGAGTACAAATCAAGAAAGGATCGCACTACTCAGCGAAGTAGGATTAGGAGATCCCGCCGCATCGCTGAATAGTAGTAGTTTTCGAGTCGGGCTGCCCGGTGCATTTAGCGTCCACGGAGACTATATGATTACGCCGCTTTTTTTCATTCACGGACTGTGGATTCAAAGGATACCGATGGGCGTTAATAGCCTCAGAAGAAATAATCTTATCGCAGCTACGCCCCGATTGGAACATCGTTGGTTTGGTGCTGCCATTCCGCTGAGTCTGACCAATTACCAAAAGGTAAACCTAGGATTTGCGGTGCGGTTGGCCTTCTTAACCCTCGGAAGTGATGACATCGGAAGTTTTGTGAGGAAGGGAAATCTTGACTCGGGAGACTTCTACTTCGCACTCAAAATAAATCCCTTTGACTTAGGCTGGGACATCGGAGGTGGAGGTAGAGGTGGTCGGCGTAGAGGTAAAAAAGTCAAATGTTATGAATTTTAGGTGGAAGCAGGATGAGAGAAGCCTGCCCCGAGGTTTCGGGGCAGGCTTCTTTCCAACCAACTCTGGCATCATTTTTCCAGTATTTTTATTTGAAAAATACCACACACGAGACAACATTTCCATTCGAATCAGTCTAGACATTTTTCTCTAGGCGATCTTATAGTAATCAACTTACAAACCACAGTACTTTTGGGTCAGCATTAATGTCGTCACAAAATCAAGCATTTTGTCCTGCTATTCTGACCGACGAAAGTTATATTTTGGATTGTAGAACTTTTAAATAAAATAATGGCTTGTCAAATGAGAATCTGGAATTTTTTATTAGTGATTTTGTTGAGTTGGACGACGGTCAATCTTAGTGCGCAGACCGCCAACGCCGTTTTCGTAAAGGGAGACGTAAAAGCAGCGCGGTCAAACGAAGGAGAAATTTCGAGAAAACTAGAACGTAAGTTTAAGCGGGACGCTGCCCGATTGGCGTTGCGTATGGAAGCAGACAAAGAAGAATTGCGCTATCAAAATATCATTATTTCGCCGAGCATCGTGCAGAGTATTTACCAAGCGCTAGTTACCGTTTATAAAAATGACGAAACTGCGCAGTCCATCGCAAAATGCAACGTGCATACTTTCCCCAATCCATCCATTGACCACTTCAATGTTATTTTTGATAAAAATGTAGATTGGTCCACACCACTCCGACAAGGGGTAAGCGAAACTGATAGCGACGAAATTAATGATCTGCTAGATGAATACAATCTAGTCATCAGCAAGCATGTTCAATGGAATAGCACTCAGGATGCTATCACTATCAGAAGTAAGCAACCACTAAATATGGCAGCACTCGCCAATGAGTTTTACAATATTGAGGGTGTTGCGGAAATTGACTTGGGCGTGCCGTCCATTGCTGGAAATGATATAAAAATCGAAAGAGTGCAAAAAGGATGGGAGTTGGAATACATTCTTCAATTCGGATCTTACACCGACAATGGTAAAAAACACATCTGGAAATATCGAGTGACTGATGATGGGAAAGTATCTTTCATCTCAGAAACGGGTGATCCCATACCTACGTGGATGAAATGCGAGGAGTCGGGCGAATTATTGACTTCTAGGATTTAGGAATCGATACCGCAATTAGAGTTATGTCTAAATTTTAACTTCCTGAAAACCAACATTTTATGAACTTGACTTTAAATTCACGCACTCATGTATCTCGATATAATCGTTT
>JBCCJE010000185.1:0-8206 GCA_039027925.1 Bacteroidota bacterium | reverse complement strand
CCTCGTGACTCCGAGTGCGGAGTACGCACTAGGCTACGAGTTAGTGGCGATTGAAAAAAAATCTGGAGAAAATATCACGGGAACGATCATCGAACGAGGGGATGATTTTACTAAAATCAAACAGGGGAAAGAGGACATTATTATCATCGCCAACGACGAGATTAAATCTGCCACTAGCCTGCCTTCGAGTATGATTCCCGTAGGAAATATTTTAAAGAAAAAAGAGATCAGGGATGTGGTGGCGTTTCTGGCGAGTTTGCGACAGGAGAGCTAATTTTTTACATAAGTGTAGAGCAAGGGGCAGACGTAAATAAAACTGTTCGGGACGGCTATAATATTATTTCTGAAAAAAGAAATGCTTTAAAAATGGCCAAGAGAGGAGGTCACCAGGAGGTCATTGACTATCTAATAAGTGCAGGGGCTAAGGAATAAATTTGGATTTTACTAGAATAAAAAAGGTATCCTATTTCCCATCAATTTTGAAAATTAAAATCTCTAGTCAGCGGATTATTTTGCAGAGAATCCACAGTTTCGCTGGTGATTTGGTAGCCTTCGTGTAGAATAGAATTTCTGGAAGAAAAGATGCCACGACCCTCCGAGAGGTTGGTATAATTAGGAATAATCTGAGTACTGGTGATCCCTTGGTTGGCATTTCCGGCATTGATGTAGTCCGTCAGTTCAACCCCCGCACCGATCACTAGAACATCAACGCCGACAAATTCTCTAGCAACATTGGATTTCACCTCCAACCGATTAGCTAAAAACTGGTACAACTCTGATCCTTGCACCCTGACCTCCATACTTACCGTAGTGCCCGTGCTATTCAGTACTTGGGGTTCATTTTCTAGTAATTTCCACTCTAGTACCAAGTCTCTGTTATTGTCGGGGTTGGTGACGTCTTCTTCTTTAATGTGCAAAAACAACTTAGTGTCAAATAGCTTAGCCTCAGGGGTAGCTCTCCATTGCACGGTGAATACGTTGGACCAATTGACGGGCGAGGCATCGTCGGGATTGGTACTGGGTCTGATGATATTTAAATCATCCAACATAATGGCAGAAGAAGTGACTAGTGGTAGGTCGTCTCCCCGATTGATCTCTAAGGTATATTCCTCTCCGCCGACTAATTCTTCTCCTACGGGTAATTTTAATTTATAAAGAAAATTAGGAGCGTTGGCAAAAATACCTTCTTCCCGGGGAAAACCCTCCAAATTACCATCTACTCTGTAAAGATTATAGGTGTTTCCTGCCCCTTTGATTTGTACGGTAATATTATCGTAGTAGAGCGAATCTGGAATTTGGGCTATATCCAATGCGCTCTTGTCATTGTCCAAAAATGCCTTTTCGATACGGATGTAATTGGCAGTATCTGACTTTGAGATTAACCCGTAAACAATTGGAATGTCTTTCCACTCCGCTACCAAATCAATGTCGTTCGAACAAGCTGAATACAAAACAACACCTAGCACTACCGCTACTAATATTTTAATTTTCTTCATGGTGCAAAAGTAATTTTTTTAAACCTAAAAATCCAAGTGGGATTTTTATTTAATTCAACTTGACGGTTGATTGACTAAAAATGGAGGGACAACGAGCTAAGTGTTATAAAATCAATTTATGTCAATTCCGCAATTGTAGATTTGGGAAATTCGGCTCAAATTTTCAGTACAAAAGATAGAACTATTCCTTACCTTCATGCACATTTTTGATATAATAACCAATACAATGTCAGTACACAAAGAAGTTAAGCGGGTGACCGTCCACGTTTTGCAAGCTATGAAACATCGCCACGAAAAAATATCCATGCTCACCGCTTACGATTATTCGATGGCCAGAATTTTGGATTCGGCGGGAGTTGATGTTTTATTGGTTGGTGACTCTGCCTCCAATGTCATGGCTGGACACGAAACCACCCTCCCCATCACTTTAGACCAAATGATTTATCATGCTTCTTCCGTGGTCAGGGCTGTCAAGCGTGCCCTCGTAGTGGTGGATTTACCTTTTGGTACTTATCAGGGAGATTCCAAAAAGGCCTTGAATTCCGCTATCAAAATAATGAAAGAAGCTGGGGCACACGCTGTAAAACTGGAAGGGGGAAGAGAGATAGAAGACTCCATCAAAAGGATTCTTACCGCCGGGGTTCCCGTCATGGGGCACTTGGGACTCACCCCTCAGAGTATTTATAAATTCGGTACTTACACCGTTCGGGCAAAGGAAGAGGAAGAAGCAGAGCGACTCATCAAAGATGCGAAGCACCTACAAAAATTAGGATGTTTTGGAATTGTACTGGAAAAGATTCCCGCCAAGCTAGCCAAAAGGGTTTCGGAAAATCTGACTATCCCAACGATCGGCATTGGTGGTGGGTCGGATACCGACGGGCAGGTTCTAGTCACGCATGATCTGCTAGGTATCACCAAAGACTTTCATCCGAGATTTCTCCGACGATATTTAGAATTATTTGATCTTATCAAAACATCCGTAGAGCAATACGTAGAGGATGTAAAGTCGGGTGACTTTCCGAATAAGAAAGAGCAATATTAAAATCACAAGTTGGAGGGGATAAAATATCTAAAACTATGTTGAGAAAAATCCTTATCGTGTGTTTATTGTTAGGTGGGCTTGCTGGCATTTACGCTTGGAGCAAGTACAAGGCGGTAGTGCATCCCAATGTTCCCGCCGAGCTAACCAATGAGTTTGTAAAAATTCCTACCAATGCTACTTTTTCGGAGGTTGTCAATATATTATTTGAAAATGGTCAAATCATAGATACGGTTTCCTTCCGAGAGGTATCGGAACTGATGAGTTACAAAAAAACTACGATGAGATCAGGGCGATTTAAAATCGAAGCGGGATGGAGTAATCGTCAATTGATCGGGCACCTACGGGCAGGAAAACAAGCTCCCGTAAAAGTAGTGTTATCCAGAGGTAGATTTGTGGAAGACATTGCGGGGGCTGCCGCCAAATTTATCGAAGCCGATTCTGCTTCCATTGTACAACTATTTGATAATCAACGATTTATTGAGGAAAAAGGCTACACTAAAGCTACGCTGATGAGTCTTTTTATTCCGAACACGTATGAGTTTTTTTGGAATACTAGTCCCGAAAAATTTTTTAACCGCATGGTCAAAGAACACGATCGTTTTTGGAAAAAAAATAATAGAGCGCAAAAAGCTGAAGCGTTGGGTTTGACCAAAGCAGAAGTCTACACCCTAGCATCAATCGTAGAAAAAGAAACCAATAAAGTAGATGAAAAAGATCGGATAGCGGGCGTTTATCTCAACCGGTTAGCAAAAGGAATTGCGCTCCAAGCAGATCCTACCGCAGTTTTTGCGACGAGAGATTTTACCGCAAGAAGAATTTTAAATACACACATCAATTTTGATTCTCCTTACAACACTTATAAGTATCCGGGACTTCCGCCCGGGCCTATCAGCATTGCATCTATTTCGAGTATTGACGGGGTACTGAACAGAGAGCAACACGATTATTACTATTTCTGTGCTAAGCCAGATAATTCTGGTGCTCATGCCTTTGCGAAAACGCTGGCAGGACACAATCGAAATGCAAAGGCTTTCCAAAATTGGCTGAATAAGCAGCGGGTGTTTAAGTAGGAGTGAATAGTGATAAGTGATGAGAGAAAAGTGATACCTCATCACTCATCATTTTTCACTCTTCTCTCATCACTCCTCAATCTTCTCACTACCTCCCTTCGTGCAGTAAATTTTGAATCTTTTCTTCTACTCTTTTGATGTTTTGACCTCGCTCGGGTTGGTAGGCAATTTTTCCTTGTTTATCAATCAAGTAGTAGGTGGGTAGTTTTTTGACTTTATACAATTTCGCAATTTGGGATTTGTAAACATCACCTCCCGTGGCGATGACGTGCGTACCCTTGAATTTATGAATTTCCAAAAACTCCTCCCACGCTGCTCGATTTTTATCCAAAGAAACATAAACAAATACCACGTCTTCATCCGCAAGATTAGATTTCCAAATCTTACTATTTTTCATCTGATGAATACACGGCGAACACCACGTGGCCCAAAAATCGAGGTAAACGACTTTGCCTTTTAGCGCACTCAGTTGAACTTCATTTCCGTTGATATCTGCCAACTCAAAATCGGGTGCACTCATTCCTATTTGTAGGCCTCTCGCTTCGTTGTACACCAATCGTAAAACATCGTTATATACTTCGTAAGGATTACTTTCGATAAATGCTTTGATATTTTCACCTTCCTTTCTGGCCTTGCCCCGCTTACAGGCAATCGCCAATTTTTTTGCTTTAAAAAATGCGGCTGGCTCTCCGTCTAGGTATTTATCAATGAGTGCGGTGGTGGCTATTCCCTCGTTGTCGGGATGTTCTTCCTGATATTCAAAAAACTGATCTAAGTAATAGGTGTAAAAAATATTAGGCAACGCCCGATCAGCAGAGGTTGGAATACCCGTCATAAAATCGTAGTAAGTTATTGGCATCGGCGCTGGTCCGTCCAAGTCGTTGGATAATCCATACTCCCACGGATAATTCAACAAAAGATAGCCCCGCCAGTAAACGATGTTGGCTTGGGCGTAAGATCGGAAAGCATCCGAAAACTGAAACAAATAGGGAGAAGAATTTAAGAAATTGATCTTTTCTGATTTTATCTCGTCTAAAAGTTTTTTGTAATTGTCTTGTTGTAAGGTCGCTGCTTTTTTTCTAGCGTCTTTATCCGAAGCCCGAAATTCGAGTTGATAGGCTTTTAAAAAATTATTGTGTGCTGCTCCTCTTCCGATGAATTGTAAGGAATTTAAAAAATCATTTCCCGAAAACTTAACTTGTAAAATATCTCCTGGCTCCAGATAGACTTCTACTTTATCTTTTCCGTAGGATAAAAATCCGATGGCAGGTTGGGCGAGATTCAAAGTCAATTCGAAAGTACGATCAGAAGAACTACCCAACTCGTGGGTTATTTCTTCCAATGTGATGGGATCCGAGTAAAGTGTCAACGATAGATTTTCTGCCGATGGCTGATCTATTCTTCCCGACACAGCAGTCATCTTAGTTTTTCTATCCGCAGGGCGAGGATCAATATCTACGTAGTTGGCTTGGGGTTGGAATTTACGGGGTTGGATTTTAGTATTGGGCGAATTGTCTTTTTCTGAGGGGGTTGTTTTGTTGGAAGATACTGAAGATGAGTCGGGGCGATTTTGCCCGGCGGTAGTTTGCGCCTGAATGGCCATTTTTTCACCCGAATCAGAAAACAATACATTTACATTTCGAACTATTCGGATACCTGCGTCGGAAGGTTGAGCTATTTGCATGCGTTCTTGGTAGGCAAAATAAACGATACTATCCAAACTAGGATACGGACTCAACTCTATAAAATCCGAAATCTTTTGTTCCATTTCTTTTTGGGAAAAATCCGTAACGCCCCAGTACAATTCATTGGCGAGCAGATAAAACAAAGTTTTTCCCGAAAATAATTGGTGAATATTATCAAATTTAGAATCCACCAATTGCGCCAGTTTTTTTCTAACTAGTTGGTTATCAGCCGATTGTAGCTGAATACCGCTTCCGTGAATCCAGCCTGGTTCGCCCGTGGTGCTCACTACTTTGTACCAGAAGTCTTCCCAGATATCTTCTTTGATTTGTATTTGTGAGGTGAAATCTGTTTTTTCCTCCAAAAATTTTAAGACTGTCCCTTGCTCCACTTGCTCAAGGATTGGAGGATTATTAGGTGCTTGAAAAACTAACATACTCGGCGCAGTTACCTTCACCGTGTTGTTAGAAAAAGGTAATTGACTTTCGGTATCTTTCAGATGATTCCGAAAGACGATGTATTGATCTATAAAAAAAAGATAGTAAGGATTGGTGAGTGCCTGTTCGTTTGAGATGAGCAAATTTTCCAAAAAGGAATAGTACGCTACGGGGAGTTCCACGGGTTCGTAGATGCCATTGGAGATGGGATGCTCCACCCGATACCTTAATAAATTGTAAGCGTACCAGTAATCAATGTCGGCCTTGATGAAAGATTCGAAGTCAGGAGAGAAATCTTTTTTTTGGCTCGGTAAAAGACTTTTGTACAGTCCCCACATTTTGCGGTGCAAGCGGTCCATGTACCTGCGAAAATCCATTGCCTCTCGCTCCACCAATTCGTAAAAAATATAATCTGCGTTTCGCTCGGGGAATACATCGTTAAAATTTTTTAGGTACCTACTTTTTCCCGCCCCTTTGCCGGCAAAGGTGATGGTCTTCGCAAAATCATTTCCCTTACAATTAATAAAAAGGTCATCGCCCGAATCTAAATAAATAGGTACTTCCTCACCGTTGTAAACGAGGAAAGCGGGCGTAGAGGATTTTAAATAAAATGAAACGGTGAACCGGTTATCTTCGGTGAGGGGCACGTCGTAGATTTCTTCATCGCGTGAGATAAAGTCCCGATAAAATTTTATGCCGATGGTACCTGCCGTTGGCAGATTGATCGTTCCTGTTAGCTGGGTAAGTTCTTTTTTGCCTGTGCCTACCTGCGCCGCCATCCCTAATGAAAATAACAATATACACACGAGCCATAGGCATTTCAAAAAAGATTTTCCCTCGTAAATATTTCTCATCTTGAAAACCGTTGATGATTATGGATTATGGATTATGGATTATGGATTCAAGATTATAGATTGTCCCAATTCGTACCATCCATAATCCATAATCATCAATCCATAATCATCAATCCAAAATCATCAATCCATAATCATCAATCCATAATCTTTTCAATAAACCTCCACTCCCGTAGGCGTTGTGATAGAAACTTGCTCTCCTTGGTGTGCTTCCACCCTGCCTACGATTTGTGCTTCAATATCAAATATACTGGCAATATCAATGATTTTTTGGGCATATTGTTCAGGGAGGTAAAATTCTAGCCGATGCCCCATATTGAAAACTTGATACATTTCTTTCCAGTCGGAACCGCCTTCGTGTTGAATCAATTCAAACAGCGGTGGTACTTTGAAGGGGGTATCTTTGATGACGTGGAGGTTGTTAATAAAATGCTTCACTTTCACTTGTCCACCGCCCGTACAATGAATCAATCCATTGATCTTATCTTTTAGTTCAGGTAGTACTTTTTTTAAAACGGGGAGGTAAGTTCTAGTAGGAGAGAGGATGAGTTTACCTACGTCGGAGGCTTTTCCGTTAATTTTGATTTCGTCGGTCAACTCTCGCATGCCGATGTAAACTGCTTCTTCGGGCGTGTTGGAGTCGTAGCTATCGGGATATTCTTCTGCGTATTTGTAGTTCAAAATATCGTGGCGCGCACTCGTGAGTCCGTTGCTGCCCATACCACCATTGTATTCACTTTCGTAGGTAGCCTGTCCCGAAGATGATAACCCAACGATGACATCTCCTGACTGAATATCATTGATCAAAAGATCCGCTCTTTTCATACGAGCAAAAGCAGTATAGCCTACATCAATCGTTCTGACAATATCGCCCACATCTGCCGTTTCACCTCCCGCAGAATAAACATTTACGCCGTGCGCTTGGAGCATTTCGCAGAGTTCCGTGGTCGCATTAATCAAGGTACTAATGACATCTCCCGTAATCAAATTTCGATTTCTACCAATCGTAGAAGAGATAACGATGTCATCCACACACCCCACGCAAGCCATATCGTCCAAGTTCATTACCAAAGCATCCTGCGCAATGCCCTTCCACACCGAGAGGTCGCCCGTTTCTCTCCAGTACAAATAGGCAAGGCTCGTTTTCGTGCCCGCCGTGTCGGCGTGCATCAGATTGCAGTAGGCCTTGTCACCAGCAGTAAAGTCGGGTAAAATTTTGCAGAAAGCGTTGGGATATAAGCCTTTGTCTAAGTTTTTGATGGCTTGGTGAACATCATCTTTAGTGGCCGAAACGCCACGTACGTCGTACTTGTATTTTTTCTCCATGTTTGATATTTAAGAGGGCAAAGGTACGACCTTAGTGGTAAATTTTGAGGGAATGGATGGATTTTTAACGATCGTCTGTTGGAAACTTTGGGGTTTGCTCATGAAGGTGTTGCTTGTTTCACATTTAATAAAAACGTATAAAGAATCATTGCTGGTCAAGGCTAAATATTTCGTATAATAAAATTGTTTGAATTTTGCTGACTGGAACGGGGGTTTATATTTTGAGTATTAAGAAACAACTTAAAGAAAATTCTTCGCTTTTTTTTTGAGTTGGCTAACCTGACTTATTAATTTTTTT
>JBCCJE010000184.1:0-8207 GCA_039027925.1 Bacteroidota bacterium | reverse complement strand
GTAACGAGATTATTTGATTTTATCTATCATCAGAAAGAACATCGTCCTCAAGAGCGGGCATTTGGTTATAAACCTGAAAATGAGTGGGTTTATTTTAGTACCGATCAAATCATAGAGATGGCCAATCAAGCAAGTTGCGGTTTGATTAAAATGGGCGTTCTCCCCGGCGATAAGGTTGCCTTGATCGTTTACAAAAACAGACCAGAATGGGTGGTCATGGATATTGCGATCCAACAGATTGGTGCTATCAACGTACCTGTTTATCCTACCATTAGTCCAGGAGAGTACGAATACATTTTTAACGATGCGGGAGTCAAATTAGCTTTCGTTGGGCAGGGAGACTTGTACGATAAAGTGAACGCAAAGATTGACGCCATTTCTACCCTGACCGATATTTACACTTTTGACAAAACGGCAGATCGCAAGTATTGGAAGGATATTTTTACAAACGAAGGTATGGACATCGTAGAGGATCGAAAAAAAGGGGTAAAACCCGACGAACTAGCTACGCTGATTTATACCTCGGGAACTACTGGAAATCCGAAGGGTGTGATGTTATCTCATAACAATATAGTTTCAAACGTCATGCAAGTACGGGATTTGCTGCCCTTGGGGGAAGGAGAGATTGCGTTGAGTTTTCTGCCTGTGTGCCATATTTTTGAAAGATCAGCCACGTACGCCTACACTTATACGGGTATCAATGTGGTTTATACGGGAACTGATAATCTCGGAGGAGAGACGGGCGATCTCCAAGGTGTGAGGCCCCACTTCTTTACCACCGTTCCGAGACTGTTGGAAAAAGTATATGAAAAAATCTATAACAAGGGGCTTCAGTTGACGGGCGTGAAGAAGAAGCTATTCTTCTGGGCATTGGGTCGAACGGAGAGTTACGACTTCGATAAGGCGAATAACTTCATGGATGGTATTGCCGATAAATTAATTTTCAGCAAATGGAGAGAAGCACTAGGAGGTAGGGTCAAGGGAATTTTGACGGGGGCAGCCGCTTGTCCTACCAAGATGGTAAAAGTATTTTCTGCGGCGGGCATCCCAATTCGAGAGGGATACGGACTCACGGAAACCTCCCCCGGATTGACCATCAATACCTTCGAAAGGCAAGGTGCCAAATTGGGTACAGTTGGTCCCATCCTACCCAACGTGACCATTAAGATTGATGCTTCCGATGGAGACTACCGAGCGGGGGAAGGAGAGATACTCGCCAAAGGACCCAACATCATGATGGGCTACTACAACCAACCCGAAAAGACGGCGGAGGTATTCAAGGAGATGGACGGTGAGCGTTGGTTTTGTACTGGCGATGTTGGGAAATTAGTAGATGGCCCTGGAGGAAAGAAGTTCCTAAAAATTACGGATCGCAAAAAAGAGTTGCTGAAAACTTCGGGCGGAAAATACGTAGCTCCCGCTCCGATTGAAAATAAATTCAAGGAAGACTTCTTGATTGAACAAATGATGGTAGTAGGAGAAAAGAAGAAGTTTGTCTCTGCGTTAATTGTTCCCGCCGAAGAGGCCTTACAAGATTGGTGTAAAAACAATGGCGTACAGTGGACTTCAAAAGGAGAGGTACTCAAAAATCCAAAAGTGGTGGCTAAGTACCAAGCGTGTGTGGATGGGTTTAATCCTGAGTTTAGCCACATCGAACAGATCAAGAAGTTTGAACTGTTGGATGCCATGTGGGAACCCGTCAAAGAAGATGGTTCGAAAGCAGAATTGACCCCTACCATGAAATTAAAGCGTAGAGTAATTTTGGAAAAACACCAAGATGCGATTGATCGAATCTATGGAAATGCTTAGTAATGAAGAATGAAAAATTAAGAATGAAAACCTGCGTATGCGACGGGTTAATAATTATTGATAGCGCAATGTTATGTAAAAAATTAGGCGATACTCATTTAAGAGTATCGCCTTTATCATTTTGTGGAAAATGATAGGTTGAATCTTTGTTAGGATTTTTAAGTTATGTGAAAATTATTGATTGCCTGCATCGAGCAGATTTTTCATTCTTAATTTTTCATTCTTCATTAATACTATCCCATTTCTGAAACCACTTCTTTAACTTCTGGCACCATTCGTTTGAGCATACCTTCGATGCCTGATTTTAGCGTAACCGTGGACGAAGGACAGCCGCTACACGAACCTTGTAGGATTACTGTTACAATTCCTTGATCGAAAGATTTGAATTCAATATTTCCACCGTCCATTTCTACCGCAGGTTTTACGTAAGTGTCAATGAGTTCTTTAATCTTGCGAACGATCACCGTATCTTCTTCTGAATATTTGATGTCACTGCGCTCCGCTTCAATTTTTTCCATAGCCTCCTCAAATCCCTCACTCACGATAGCGCCGCCTTCTTCAATGTATTTTTTCAAAAAGTCCTTCAACTTCAGCATGATATCTTCCCACGCATAGTTGAACTCCTTGGTGATACTCACAAAATTATTACAAACGTAAACTCCCTTGACGTAAGGCAACTCAAATAAAGTAGTAGCTAGGGGCGACCACTCTTCGGCCAACTCCGCTTCTCTAAAATCAGCAGTTCCCTTGTGTAACATTCTGTTGGTTACAAACTTCAATGATTCCGGATTAGGTGTTTGCTCGGTGTAGAGCATGACCGGACTTTTTGTTGCTGTATTTTCCATAATTCTTTTATGACTTTAAAAAGGTTTATTTAGACTTATTACGTACAAAGATAACGCTTTTGGATTGAAGTTGTTTGTCGGCTCAGCGTAAATCTTTAAGTGCAGTACGCCCAAGCTAGCCCTAAAAATAGAGGAAAAAATTATCGTTCAAAAGCTATCACTTATCCTCTGTAGGTATGCGGCTCATCTCGTTGTATTTTAAAAATACCTCAAATCCTTTCTCTTGAAAATATTGTTTGGTATCTCTTTCGGGGCGATGGCTAGTGACTATTACAAAATCCCCACCCCACGCTCCTAAGGATTTTACTTGCCCCCAATAATCGGAGAAGTAGAGATTTTTTACTTTTTGTAAATGTAATGTTGAGGAAACTAGGGCTTCGTGAGCTTCCAGGATATTTTCAAATTCGGCTAAAGATTTGGCTTCGAACATCCGATTAGAAAATGCAGAAAATTGAGCTACTAAATTCACAGGCTTTTCGATACTTCGATAATGTTGGATGCCCGCTCTACTGTTTTGTTTTTTTCCTAAAAAAATAAAATACAATTGGTCAGCAAAATTGGAAGAAAAATCACAGTACGCCCACGTAGGTTGTTTGTTTTCTATTTGGTAAAAAATACTGCTCGTGGCTCCCGCACACGCAATGTCATATCCCGATCCACCAAATGTTTTTTCCAGCAAGACGAAGGGATCAACCTCCGCCCATTTTGCCAATGCGTAGATCAGGGTCGAACTCGTACCCAATCCCCAATTGCGTGGAAACTCCAATTGGGATATTATTTCCCAGCCGTGATTTTTTTTGAAAAAATTGGGTTGAAGGTTTTGAATGGCAGCAAGGATTTGGGAAAGGCGATCAGCGGTAGCCCGATCACTCGACTGAACAGCTCGAAAATTTTCTAAGCTAAAAATGCCTTCGAACCAAAGCATTTTTTTCTCGTCAAAACTTTTCCAATGAATTGTGTCGGTCTTTTTTTTTTCGAAGGAGAAAATTTGTCCAAGTCGGGTGGGAATAGCTAACGCCTTCGCCCCGTCGAGTACAAAATATTCGGCGGAGAGTAGTAATTTTCCGTTGGCACGAATGGTCTGTTTTATAGTTGGGAAAAAATTTGGTGAGAAAAATACAAATGATAACAAAGCTCTTCCAAATGTGGAAAAACCCCGAAAAGTTTACGAATTTGAACTAGCCTTTTGACGAACCAAAAGGCTTTGACCCTTTTTTTCGTCGCCCCTTAAAAAATGAATAAAATCACGGACGGCCGAGAAGGAAACTACTTTGTCGCCAAAGTAATGAACAGTCTCTTTGACTTCTTTTTCGGTAGCTTCCAGATGATTTAAGACATTGAGCAAGTGCATTTTCATATGCCCTTTTTGGATACCAGTCGTCACTAAGGATTTTACGGCACCAAAATTTTGTGCTAGGCCGGTAGCAGCTACAATTTTCATTAATTCGCGCGCCGTAGGATTTCCCAAAAGTTCTAAAGATCGTCGAGCCACGGGGTGTAGTTTGGTCAGGCCGCCAACCGTCCCCAAAGCGATAGGAAGGTCAAGCCAAAATTTGAAAATACCATTTTCGATGGTGCAATGGCTTAGACTTCGGTACTGCCCATCTTTGGAAGCGTAGGTGTGTCCGCAGGCTTCTACCGCCCGAAAATCATTGCCCGTGGCTAAGACGACGGCATCCACACCATTAAAAATTCCTTTGTTGTGAGTGGTCGCTCGGTGGGGGTCAATGTGCGCAATGCGAACTGCTTTACAAAATTTTTCGGCAAAAGTGTGAGCGTCCATTTCCCCTCCAATATTCATTTCTTCAACGGGACATTCAACCCACGCCCTCACCAAACATTCGGGGGTATAATTAGAAAGAATAGCCATAATGATCGTCAGTTCTCTTTCGTGCGCATCGAATACATTGTGGGTAGCCATGAAGTTTTGGAGGGTACAACCGAATTGTTCCAGTACCGAATTGATGAAGTTAGCGCCCATTGAATCGCAGGTCTCGAAATTAGCTTTGATCTGAAAATAATTTTCTTCGAGGTGGGTCATGTCCAATAAGTTAATGTCCAGAATCCCTCCTCCGCGTTTTTCCATGTTGGCGATGATGTGCGAAACATCTGCCCTCAATTGAGCATCTAGCTCTCCAAAAACAGCCCGTAATTTTTCGACATCCCCTTTCCACGAAAAGTGCACTTGACCTACTTTTTTGGTACCGACGATTTTGGCTTTGAATCCGCCACGTTTCATCCAAAATTTAGCTGCACTCGAAGCGGCAGCTACTACTGAACTTTCTTCGATGACCATTGGCACTACGTAGGTTTTACCATTGATAACGAAGTTCGGAGCCACTCCAAATGGCAACACATAATTACTTATCGTATTTTCACTAAAGCCATCCAAAACCCGCTGTTGCTCTTCGTTTTGATGCCAAAAACTCATCAACTCCCGCATGACATTTTCGGGATCTTTAAAAAAGTTCTCGACGATCCATTTGAGTTTTTTTCGTTTGGATAATTTTGAAAAACCTGAGATTGATTTTTTCATTTTTTTTCTTTGAAAAAGTAGTTAATATTTCGAGTGTGGAGGTGCTGGGTTATTTTTTTAGTTTCAAAAAAGCATGGGCCAATTCTAAGCCTTGGACTTGGGCATCTACGTAGCTGAATAGTTCTTCGTAAGTGCCTCTTGCGTGTTTTAAAAAACCAGAGGCTTGTCCGTAAATACTTGGGAGGACTAATTTATTAATTAAATAATAGCCATCCAAAAAGTTCTTGACCCCACCAGAAATGATGACTTCCTGACAACGAACTTGCTCGCCCAGTTCGGCTACGATCTGATTGGTCATCAGGGTCATTTGTTCTGCGCTGTGTCCTACGTAAGCTAGGCTTTTGTAAATGTTTTGTTTTTGCTCATCACTTCGGAGCAGTTCGACTTTCGAAAAGTTAGTACCGCCGTTGGCCGCAAAGTCTATCGCCGCGAGTGGCAATTGAAACAATCTTTTCAGACTTTGGTATCCCATACCTTGACCAACTTCTTTAACGATGATGGGATATTTTATTTTCTCCACGATAGTTTCGATGGTATCAATCGGAGCGACTTTAAAGCGATCACCTTCGGGCTGCAACCACTCCTGCAAAGGGTTGACGTGGATGATGAGTCCATCTACTCGGAGTTTTTCCAAAAGATCATTGATGAGGTAAGTTTCCTTTTTTTCAATCAATTCTTCCAATTGAGCGATTCCCAGATTAGCGTACAGTGGCAGATCGTCACCGATCAAATGTCTGACATCAAAATCTCTCAAATGCTCGTCCGAAAACAACAACGCCCGACAAGAACCTAATCCCATGCCCATTCCAAAATCTTTACAAGCACGCGCGAGATGATGGTTGATCTTACCTGCCCACGCTGTACCTCCCGTCATGCTCGATACCCACATGGGTACCCGCATTGTTTTTCCCAAAAATTTAAATTGTGGAAGCGCACCCCGGCGAGGGTGGGCAGCAAGGAGGGGTTCGTAGTAAAAACGAGCGTCTAATTTTCCCTCTTCAATTTGAGATCGGAACGCCAACTCGATGTGATCTCGTTTTCGAGATTCCGCAGTAGGATCATTGTCCACTTTAGAAGGGTCAGACTCCGAAGGAATATTTTTTCGTTCGTTCATTTCTTTTTCAGTCAAAAATCCAGTTGTTGTTTGCATCGCAAAGGTAGGTCTTTGTGAGGACAATATCGCCGCAGGAAGTGTAACAAAATGTAGTTGGGAAGGTTTAGCCACCCCATTTTCGAAAGTATGGTTGATGGAGAGAAGGGGTGGATTTGTAGCGGTTTGTATCTGAATGACAACTGAGAACAAAGGTAGTTAATCGTAATTCATTTTAGTGAAGGTATTTTATTTATACCTTTACGAGACGTTATGTAATCAAAGTGTGTGTACAGTACCTTGTCAATTGAAATACAATGAAATCTGAAATCGAAAAAACCTTAAAAACTTACCTCCAAGCTATTTATCAAAAAGACCTAGAGACCGTCTATGATACCTTATATGAAGATGATGTGATTGAGTTTCACGAAACAGTTTTAGAGTTTGCGGAGAAAATGGACGTATTTGGAGAAACGGAGGATTTTTTAAAAAGACTGAAAATTCCGGATCTTCAATCTTTGAAAAAAATGACTCCTAAAACATTGATGTTTGCTTTGTTCGACATGGCAACGGGAGGAATTGAGCAAGAAGATTTGGAAAGAATGGTGGAAGGAACAAAAGTTACTTTGATTGAAGATGCCGAATTCATTACCGTCGTACACTATGAATTTCCCATCAAAATGTTCGACGAATGGGAGATGACACAAACGGATATGAACATGATTTTGACCGAAGGAGAATGGAAAATATTTTTTAAATCTGGCTTACGTATGGCTCTCCAAAAATATCAAAAGCAGGTAGATGACTACTACGATCGCAAGTCCAAAGATCAATTAGAAAATCTGCAACACGAAGGCGACCTGACGATTTATACTTTGAAAGGCTATAAAAATATAGAGGGAGATACTGTATTCGAAGCGCGCTTTAGAGATGCGGGGGAGTTCTCTGAAGGGTTAGCCTACGTGCAAGTGATGCGGAAATATGGTTTTTTGAACCTCAAAGGAGAGCTTGCCATTAAGCCTCAGTTTTTGGAAGCGAGAGATTTTTCTCAGGGGCGGGCTGCGGTGAAGCTAAGAGTTGACAATGAGTACCTTTGGGGCTTTATTGATAAGAAAGGAAAAATGATCATACCCGCTATTTACACGACGGCAACTTCTTTTAGTGAAAAATTATGTGCTGTAGAAAAAGATGAAAAATGGGGCTATATCAACAAAAGTGGAAAGACAGTCATTCCATTTAAATTTGCCGAGGCTAGTCCTTTTGAATACGGAGAGGCCGAAGTGTGCGTTTACAATTCTAAAGGTGATTTGGTAGATATGGTGATTGACAAGAAGGGACAGTTGGTTGAGTAATTTTATTTATCCACGATTTTGATTGAAAATTACTTATCAAATTCAACATTACTTACTTATTCCCATGAGTCCGAAGGCATATTTTTGATAACTGATAAGTTGTTTACCCTCGTTCAAATCTTTCCAGCACTTTTCGCAATTTCCACAATTTCATTTCTTGATTTGTAGCCTGCATTTTTCAATACATTTTTTAAAACAGTTATCTCGGCTGCTGAGAAAATCTCTTCACCGAATTGTTTGAGCGGAATCATTTTTTCTAAATCTTGTTCAAATTCTTTGCTCGGAATAACTTTTACAGCTAAAATGTTTTGTTAAAATAGCGTTAGCATCAGCGTAAGGACTATCAATAATTTATTTCATCATCTTGACTGGTTTATTTAAATGTGTAGTTAAGCGAACAAGGTGATATTTAAAATTTTTGTGCGAAAATTTTACTGATTATCAATGATTTACGAATTAAAAAAATAAAAATTAGTTTTCAAGCCTTTGTTTTTAAGAAACAAAAAAGGTACTTTTGCACTCGCTTTGAAAAAGGCGATTTTCAAACGAATTTTTTTATTCAAAAATAGTTATCG
>JBCCJE010000183.1:0-8276 GCA_039027925.1 Bacteroidota bacterium | reverse complement strand
TGGATATTAATCTTTAACGTAAAAAACTCCCTTCACCGATCAAGTGAAGGGAGTTTTTTTTAGGTACTCATCTCTTTTTTCAGATAATCCGCCAACTCCTCAATCGGTACTTCCTTCTGCACTCGCTCCATCCATTCTTTTTTATCTGTAAATTTATTAGCTAGCTCTTTTCCAAGTTTTAAATTTTTAACTGTGGCAACTCCTTTCTCTGCTTCGTTCCCTCCAATCAAAATAACAAATGGGCAGTTTTTATCATCTGCGTAAGCCATTTGTTTTTTCATTTTTTTTCTATCCATACCGTAGTAAACTTCAGTCTCGATACCTGCCATTCTTAAAGTACGAGCTACCTTTTGATAATGAGGTACGAGCTCTTCGTCGAAGTAGGCAATAAAGACCGGCCCATCTTTTTCTTTAGGTGCTTGATTCGTTAAGACCAAAAGTTCAGCTAAACGATCTACTCCAATCGAAGCACCCGTAGCAGGAACTTTAATACCTAACAGATTTTCTACTAATCCATCATAACGACCTCCGCCACAGATAGAACCGATCCTGCGCTCTACACCTTTAGTATCAATATAAGTTTGTAAAGACTCTACCTCATAAACTGGTCCCGTATAGTAAGCTAAACCTCTCACCAAAGAAGGATCAAAAATTACTCGCTCTTCATCAAAATCCAAAGCAGAAAGAATCCGATCAATTTTTTCTAATTCTTGGATACCTTCTTGTGCGGTATCATTCTGAATATCCATATTTTTGAGATCCGCCAAAACTTCTTGACGGGTTTTTTGCGTCATAAAGTCTTGGATAAAATTGATGACGCCACTCACTAGGTTTTGATTCAAATTCAACCCTTTGACTTTCGCACCTGAACTATCTTCTCTTCCTGCACCCAGTTCTAAGGCCACATTATATAATCCAATTTTATCCATTTTATCAATCACACGGATAATATTTTGCTCTTCCACATCACGCTCTACGCCCATTGATTTTAAATATCCAGTAAGAATTTTACGATTGTTGACTTTTACAACATAACTCTTACGGGGCAATCCGATTGCCTCTAGCGCATCAGACAATACCATACAAACTTCGGCGTCCGCAGCTACATCGTTGGTACCTACATTATCAAAGTCTAGTTGCCAAAATTCTCGAAACCGCCCAGGACTTAATTTGATCTCGTACCGATAAACTGGCCCGTACTGATACCTTCTAAAAAGGGGCGGCTTCATTTGCTTTAGCATATGCCGTTGGTATTTTTCCAAAAGACCTTCTGCGTACCGACGGGCTAGGGGAGAGGTCAAATCGTACCGCAAAGATAGGTAGGCATTTTCCATAATCACGTGCGCATTATCATCTCGGAGCTCACTTCCATCCGAGCGGAGTACAGGTTCTTCTTCTGGATTTTTAAAAGAATAGACGCCTTTGTCCACCGTGTCTTCATCGGGCAAGTATTTCCCCAAACAATCGGCGTACTCCAACACGGGGGTGTCCCAATGCTCGAAGCCATATTTTCGATATACTTCACTCGCAGCGTTGATGATCTTCCATTTGAGTTGGTTTAAGCTAGGATCAATATCTCTGAAGCCTTTTACCTTGCGGGCCACGACGCCACGTTTGTTTTCTACTTTTGCCATAATGAAATAATGAATAAGTTGAGTTTCCTATCGGCTAAGGATAAATAAAAAAGCATCATCCAAATTGTTGAATGATGCTTGTGTCCCCTCAACTAGATTCGAACTAGTGACTTCCTGAACCACAATCAGGCGCTCTAACCAACTGAGCTACGAGGGGATGATATGATGATGAAGTAATTTCATTTTTTCTAAAAATCATTTGATTTTCAAAATGGAGTGCAAATCTAAGAGAAATAAAAAACTAAACCAACCGATTTTATGAAAAAAATTACTCAATCGTGATGTCCACTTTTTTTAATTCTACTTCCATCGTCTTCATTTTCGAATTGGCAATTTCCGCCACTAGGGGTTTATTCGAAAAGGCTACTCGGGTTGTCGTACCGCTTTTTCCGATGGCCTCGAAACATACTTGATAGATGGTTTCTTTATCGTAAAGGGTTACGCCTTTGAGGTCTTGGGCAAACCACGAGATGCGCAAGGCATTTTGTTCCGTCTTTGCTCTACCGAAGTTTTGCGCCGTCAAGTCTTTTAGTAAAAAATTTTTGACGCCTTTGTATTTCAGTTGCTGGGTATCCCAATTAGTGCTGTACTGCATGGATACGACGTCAATGAAATTAGACACTTGTACCCCCACACAAAGTTCGCTGCCCGACTTGGTCGTTACTGGACTTCCGTAGATAGTAACTTTTTCGTTGGTGGTATTGACTACGGGGTTAGCACTTTTCGTAGTAGTAGGCGTTGGGTTCGAGGCGGCTATGTTGGCTTCGGTTTTGGGTGGTTTTTCTCCTCCACAACTTGTAAGGAAAAGGCAAATGGAAAAAAAGGAAAGGAGTAATTTGGTGCTAAAATATGACATGATGAATCGTTATTTTTTTGAAAATATAAAATGTGCAAATTGCGACTTTTTCACCAAAAAAAAGTAGCGTGGATACGAATTATAACTAATTTTTTATAGCTTTACTTCTGAATAATATAGAGCTAAACCTCTGTTTTAGAAAAATAATTTTTTAAAAACTAAGTTCTAAAAATTTTATACACCAGAAATAAGAAACCAATGAAACGTTTAGCCAAGGAATAGTGAAGCCATTATTATTTGATAGAACTTAGTCAAAACAAATGTCTAGTTACCCCAAAAAAAATTGCATTAAAATATCTCTGCCCCTATCACTTTTAATACTAAGATAATTAAGACATATCTTATCCCCTTATCCTTATAAATAAAAGCAATAATTAAAGATACTGTGAGCGTCTGTGTTAGCTGCGGGGATTTTTTAAATCGTTGCAGTCTAATGCAGACTTTTTTTACTCCAAAAAAAAAGCGAATACTTTGATAGATGAGTATTCGCTTTTTGTTGGTTGATCTTTCACTATTTCCTTCTTTTAGTAGCTGCCGTTTCACGCAGTACCTCGTTATTTTTGAATCCCATCTGAAACCCGATAGACTTTTTCTCTGGCACATCGTCGTCGTAGTCTTCCCAATCGGTTAGTTCTTTCAATAATTTTTCTACGTGGCGAAGTAGGAAAGGAGATTTCAATTCTTCTGGTCGGAGGATTTCGAGATTGAAAGGCGGCTTGGGTTGTCCTAGCCCTTCAATGAAGGGCGGCACGATCATGATGATAATCTTGCCATTGAACAATTGTTGATACACCAACATACCATTATATCGAATCAGCCGCTTGTTCAAATTATCCGTGACCCGCTGGGCAATACCACTATCTTCCTGCCCCATATCCAAGACTACTGCTTCGAGGTTGTCCATTTCGGTCTTTTCTACTACGGTAGCTTTTAGTCCAGTTTCGTCAATTATTTTTTTGAGTTGCTCGTGTAGCATTGGCTTGATCTGCGTATCCCAAGCTTCTCGATAAGCTATGGTATTATTTCTGATGTTCTCGTAATTTCTTACTTTTCCAATAAGACCTGCGATGTCCATAAATTTAAAGGGTTTAGTGTAAGTGCGGTAAGGTAACTTAATTATTAATGGTGCCCAGGACAGGACTTGAACCTGCACGCCCTTGCGAGCACTAGCCCCTCAAGCTAGCGTGTCTACCAATTCCACCACCTGGGCATAGATGTTTGGTGAGGGCTGCAAATATAATCACTTATCTCAATTGGTAAGTGTACTTTGGTTCAATATTTTTTATTTTCTTAAATTTTTTAGTGACCCATTTTTCTGAAATTGGGGTATCAATTTATACTATTTAATAGTTGGTTCGACTTATCGGATACCTTACAGCTCCGCAAATTAGAAATTGATAGCCGGTAATTCTACATTTAACTTTCATAGACGTAAGTTGACTGTTATGCCTGACAGGTATGGGTAATAGTTGCTAAATTTTATTTTACCAAATTTTTTAAAGTAGTCATATCCCGAATGTCACATTTCATTCGTGGGGGCAAAAAATAAAATACTCATCAGCAAAAGTCACCTTGACCAAATTCTTATTTTAACCTACCACAAAACGCTACCTTGTATCCACTTGCTCAAAAAATCGGAATCCTTTCGAGTTACTATGCTACGTAGGGTAACACTTTAGGGAATAGCTACTAGTGTCACAAAATGTTTATTATCAGTATTTAAAGTATGTAAAAATTTTATATTTGATCTTTTTTATATAAATAAAAACCTATATATTTGTGTTCAGTTACCCCAATAGCTAAACTACGATCTTCAATAATTCAAAAATTAATATTAACCAAAACACCGTTATAATGACTCTTTTTTATTTTTCGATAGCTATATCGGTAATTGCCCTTATTTCAATTGCTATTGCCAATCCTAAAGTTGATGAGCGCAATTAATTGATTAAGGAAAGACACTATTTTTTTAGAAACACTATTAAGTAAGTTATTTTTCTCAAAAAGAAAAATATCCCACACAAAAGCACTATGTACTACTATACACTGAACCAAGTGAGGTTATTTTTAGGCCTTCTATTTTGCTTCCTAAGTGGCATATCTACGTGGGCACAAGGAGAAAATTACTTTACGATCTCTCTTGATTTGTACACCGATCTTCCTAGTGCTTCTACTACTAATCAGTATTCTTCTAGTGTTATTTCTAAAGACATTTATTTTACGGCATCAGCCTTGGAGACAGATGATGACTTAATGCCCAAGGGAGATGTTGAAGTAATCAATACTCCTTCCTATTTTCGGCAGCATAAAGCAATGCCGACTCAATTTTCGGGATACGTAATTGAATTGTTACAATCCGACGAGCGATTAGCAATAGATTATCCACTTTTTGAGCACGTCGGAAATGTACACGTGCAGCAGCTAGAAAATGGAAAATATGCTTACTGTATCCTAGCTGATTTTAATAAAGCTGAAAGCGTAAAGAAATTTGTGGAGAACATCATTGTTCACCTTGCCCCCGAAGCACAAGCCTTCAAATACAAAAAGGGCAAGCGCAAAAAAATGTAGTTTTCTTTTTTTGAGACCGAGGACGGAATTAGCCTACTTCATCAGGAGTGGGCTATTCTTTTTTTAGGAAGAAGCTGATTGATAAATGCTGCGTGGGCTAGGGTTTCATGTTTTGAAGGGCAGCATTTCGAAGCCGTTGCAAGAACGGAGAAGCAAATATAAAATCTTGTAACAATTCATTTTCATTATTCAAAACCTCTGACTTATTGCCTTGCCAAGCTAGCGTTCCGTTGTACAGCAAAACGATGTTATCGCCTATTTCCATGACCGAGTTCATATCGTGGGTATTGATAATGGTCGTGATGTCATTTTCGTAGGTGATTCTTTTGATGAGTTCATCAATGAGGAGTGCCGTTTTGGGATCAAGCCCGGAGTTGGGTTCATCACAAAAAAGGTATTTAGGATTCAAAACAATTGAGCGCGCAATCCCGACTCGCTTTTGCATCCCTCCACTGATCTCGGAAGGATACTTTTTATTAGCCCCTACCAACTCCACTCGCTCCAAGCAAAAGTCAACTTGTTTCTGTTTTTCCTTCCTAGTCATATTGGTAAACATGTCCAACGGGAATCTGATATTTTCTTCAGTAGTCATAGAATCAAAAAGAGCAGAACCTTGAAAAAGCATACCCACTTCCATCCGAATAGCCCTTCTTTGCTTTCTGTCCATATTGGAAAAGTTATCTCCATCGTACCAAACGACACCGCTCGTGGGTTCAAAAAGCCCGACTAATATCTTTAGCAAAACGGTTTTTCCCGCCCCACTCCGACCAATAATCAGATTGGTTTTTCCTTTTTCGAAAGTCACAGAAATACCTTTTAATACCTCGGTATCGTCAAAAGATTTATAAATATCTGTGGCCTTAATCATTTTCTTAGGTTAATTTTTTCAAAAAAAATACAGTAATTATTGGGTTAATAACAAGGCAATTACGTAATCAGCAAATAAGATAAGAATAGCCGAATACACCACCGCTTGGGTACTTGCTTGCCCCAGTTCGATACTTCCCCCCTTCACGTAGTAACCTTGATAAGCAGATACAGTAGTCAAAATAAATGCAAATACCGTAGCCTTGATGAGCATGATGACTACGTTAAAATCAACAAAGAAGGCACGTAGTCCCCGTAGATATTCTTCGTGGGTAATAAGACCACCAATGACACTAGCGATGTAGCCGCCCATGATACTGATAAAAGCGGCTAAGGAAACTAAGATAGGAATCATCACCAAGGCTGCAATTACTTTTGGGGTGATGATGTAGGCTGCCGTATTTACGCCCATGATTTCCATAGCGTCAATGTGTTCTTTCTGTCGCATTCCGCCGATTTCAGCGGCAATGTTGGAACCCACTTTTCCCGCTAAAACCAGACAAGTAATCGTTGGCGCTAGCTCGATGATGGTACTATCTCGGACGATGTAGCCGATGTACCAACGCGGCACGAGCGTACCATCCAACTGATACGCAAACTGAACTGCAGTAACAGCCCCGATAAACACGGAAATAATGGCAACAATAATGATAGAACCCACGCCCATATCATCCATCTGCCGAAGGGTCTCTTTCCAGTACATACTCAGCTTTTCAGGGCGTGAAAACGCTGAACGCAATAACAAAACGTACCGGCCAAAGTGATAGAAAAAATTAAAAGTCATGAGTAGAATGTGTTGGATATATATCCATTTTCCCTTCTTAAAAAGTACTGATTGGTTGTATCTTGCGGCAAAGATATAAGTTTTTCTTTAAACGTAGTTTTAACTTTTAATGTTTGGGCTGATCGTCAAAAAAAGGCTTTTCTAAACATAACGAAAAACACGGCGTTCCACTTTTTTACTTACTAAATCAACTGCGATGAATATTATTATTACAGGTGCAACGAAGGGCATCGGATTGGCCATTGCTCACAAATTTGCTACGGAGGGATTCCATCTTGCCGTAAATTCAAGAAATAGCGATGATCTAAAAAATATGAAAAAGGAATTTGCGGAAAAATATCCCGAGATAGAAGTATTGACGAAAAAAACGGATATGAGCAAAAAATCACAAGTTATGTCGTTTGCAAAATTTGTGTTATCGAAATGGAAAACTGTAGATATTTTGGTCAACAATGCGGGCGTTTTTCTACCCGGAGAAATTCACAAAGAAGAGGAGGGAACCCTAGAAGCTCAAATCAATACTAACCTTTATAGTGCTTATCATTTGACCCGTGCCGTTTTGCCAGTTATGCTAAATAAACAGGACTCGAAAGCATCAAAAAGCAAGGGACATATTTTTAATATGTGCTCCATCGCTAGTCAAATCGCTTATCCCAACGGAGGCTCGTACAGTATTTCCAAATTTGCTCTGTTAGGATTTTCAAAAGTTTTGCGAGAAGAAATGAAAGATAAAGGCATTCGGGTCACTTCGATTTTGCCGGGTGCTACTTGGTCCAACTCTTGGCAAGGAGTCGAGCTACCCGAAAGTAGATTGATGCAGGCGAGTGACATTGCAACTGCCGTATGGGGGGCTTGGCAGATGAGCGATGCGGCGGTCTTGGAGGAGTTGGTCATTCGTCCTCAGTTGGGGGATCTTTGAGTGGAGGAATAAGAAGTAAGAAAATGAGAAATAAGAATTCTCAGTTCTAGGGCTGAATATATTTTTTACAAATCAGCGTAGCGGACTGTGGCACCAAAAGATTTTCTCGATCCACAATTTCCTGATAATCTGCTTCGAGGGCATTGATGGTATCCAAGTCATCGCAGGTTTTTCCCTTATCGTCGGTAATTCCAGAGATGATAATGCGGCATTCTAGGCAAATGGTATCTTCTCTGCAAGAACTCAGAAATAGCCCAAATAGTGCTGCCATCACTACGAATTGAAGTAATTTTCTCATAAACTTTTTTTAAAAAAATTGAAAAATTAATCGGTAAGTGGAAGGGCATTTTGGGAAAGATTCCTAAAGTTAGTCAGGTATCGTTTAAAAATCAACTTTTAAATAAATAGTAGGTAAAGTGGGTAATTTTAAACCTTACGTTTACTAAACCTTTGAGATTTGGTAAACATGGACGCAAAAAAAGTAGTAAAAAAACTGGGAGGGGAATTTTGAAATTACCCTCCCAGACTACTGCTAAGTTGACAACATTCAATTTAAAATTACCCCCGCAAACTGCCGCTAAGTTAACGACATTTAATTCCAGATCACCCGCCTAGTCTTATTGAAATTCAACAAATTCAAAGGGTAAT
>JBCCJE010000182.1:0-8288 GCA_039027925.1 Bacteroidota bacterium | reverse complement strand
TGGAATATCTGCAATCGATAAAATGATGATTACACAAAATCAATGAGAGGGAATCCAAGGCAATTAATTACCTTACCCCGTAAAAACAAGGGTAAGACAACGTGAAAGGATAAATATTTATTTACGACGAAAAATTACGATGAGAAATCATCAAAAATATCTTTAATTTTAGCCGCAAATTATTGAACACCAAATCGCCCCAACCCGTAAAATTCGAAAAGTAAAACCACTTAACTCATTAGAAATGGATCAACACACTACAAGCAATATCTTGATGATACGCCCCGCTAATTTTGGCTTCAATGATGAAACTGCAGCCAATAATTCTTTTCAATCCAAACTACCCGAACTTTCGAAAACCGAAATCAAGGAAAAGGCCAAAGCTGAGTTTGATACTTTTGTAGTGAAGTTGAGAGACAAGGGCGTTAATGTCATTGTTATGGAGGATACCGACTATCCCGTAAAACCAGACGCCGTATTTCCCAACAATTGGGTGAGCTTTCACGAAAACGCAGCCATTGTTACCTATCCTATTTTTTCTCCTAAAAGAAGATTAGAAAGAAGAAATGATGTGTTAGAAAATCTCAAGGCAGACTTCGAGGTAGAACGCATTATCCGTTTGGAAAAATTTGAACAAGAAGATATGATCTTAGAAGGTACGGGGAGTATGATTATGGATCGGGTACACAAGATTGCCTACGCTTGTACAAGCCCCCGAACGAACGAAGCCTTGATGGATATTTTTTGTAAAATGACGGATTACACCAAGGTCGTTTTCCAATCGGTAGATGCCAACGGAGAAGATATTTATCATACCAACGTGATGATGGCGATGGGGGAAAATTTTGTCATCATCTGCCTTGATACCGTCAAAGATCAAGATCAAAGACAGATGCTGTTGGACAGATTCGAAGCAACGAACAAGGAAGTCATTGAAATCACCTTCGAGCAAATTTTATCATTTGCGGGCAACATGCTACAAGTGAGAAACAAAACGGGTGATACCTTTTTGGTGATGTCCGAACAAGCCTACCAATCTCTCCACGAAGAACAAATCAAAAAAATAGAAGCCCGAACCAATATTTTGTACAGCCCTATTCCTACCATCGAAACATTGGGCGGAGGAAGTACTAGGTGTATGATGGCAGAAATATTTTTGCCTGAAAAGGTCAAATAACTTTCCTTAAAAAAGAAACATACTAACGTAATCCCATCAGTATCCTACCTTTCTAAAATCTTTTAATTTAAAATTTTACACTAATTTTGCGCCGTACTTTTAAGTGTTGAACACTTGAACCAATTTATCATAATCAAAATACTTACCTTATGAAAAAACTTTTTACCTTCTTATTTCTTTGCTCTATTCTTTCTGTAAGTTGGTCGCAAGACCATACCGTGGAGACAGTAGGATCTACCGCCTTTAGTCCTACCGATTTGGTGGTCTCATTGGGACAGACCGTTGAGTGGGTCAACACGGGTGGTAGTCACAATGTGAATGGTACGCAGACCACCTACCCCGACAATCCTGAATCTTTCGGTAATGCTGTAAGTACGGGTTGGACTTTCCAGCATACTTTCAACACTAAAGGATTCTACGAATACCGATGTGATCCTCACGTGAATCTAGGAATGATCGGTACGGTTACCGTTTTGGGACCTCAATATCCTATCGGATTGATAACTGCCGATAACGACGGCAACGGCGAAGCAGACTCCGTAGGCGTGGAATGCTCCATAACGGGTGTTGTCTATGGAGTTGATCTCCGAGGTGGTACTGGTCTTCAATTCACCATCATTGATAACAATAATGATGGTATCCAAATTTTTTCTTTTGATGATGTGGCGGGATACGTCGTGGCAGAAGGTGACGAAATTACCGTTGACGGAACGGTGGATTCTTTCAACGGACAAGCGCAGTTTGAGCCTGATACCATCATCGTGAATTCCTCCGGAAATGCGCTAGTGACCGCTACGGATGTCACCGCTCTGGACGAAAGTACTGAATCACAATTAGTTAGGCTGGTAAATGTTTCCCTCGCCAATCCCACGCAATGGACAGGTTCGGGTTCGTTCAATGTGGACGTTACGGACGGTACTAATACCTACGTCGTTCGATTGGAAGAGAGTGTAGATCTATCATCCGCCACCGCTCCTTTTGGGTTATTTAATCTCACGGGGATTGGAGGGCAATTTGATGGTACTGATCCTTTTACGGACGGATACCAAATATTTCCTCGATATACTGCTGATTTGGAGTTGACAGGTTCTGCCCTGATGATTGCGGGAGTAGTGGATCCGCAAGGGGGCAACGGAAGTGGCAATAATACTGCTGGCCCCAAAGCGATAGAACTTTATGCGCTCCAAGATATTCCAGATTTGAGTGTGTACGGCGTAGGTGCTGCCAATAATGGTGGCGGTAGTGACGGTATCGAATTTACCTTCCCTGCCGATGCCATTGCTGCAGGGACTTGTATCACTTACACAGATAGTGTGAATGTAGATAACTTTGCCAACTTCTTTGGATTCAGCGCTGACTATCTAGTGCCTGCTGGTGGCTTCTCCGCTTCGGGTGTGAACGGCGATGACGCCATTGAGTTATTCGAAAACGGAGTGGTCATTGATGTATTCGGCGATCCTAGTGTGGATGGCAGTGGGGAGGTCTGGGAATATACTGATGGTTGGGCGTACAGAAAAAATATGATGATGGCGAACGGAGGAAATTTTAACCCTGACAATTGGAATTACAGCGGAGTAGATGCGCTACAGGATGATAACTTCACCACGAATGCACAGTTTGCTAATCCTTTCCCGAATTGTACTTACAGCCTTGTGCCGCCACCTAATTATAGCCTTGCTACGATTGGTGCTGTCACCGCTGATCTGGATGGCAATGCAATTCCCGATTCGTTGGATGCTTTGGTTGAAATCACAGGCGTAGTTTACGGTATTGATTATAGAGGTACCGATGGATACTCGTTTACGATCATTGGAAGCGACGACGAGGGCATCAATGTATTTAGCTTTGATGATGTGGACAGCTACGTCGTGACCGAAGGCGATGAAATCACCGTACAAGGTGAGATCATTCAGTTCAATGGCTTAACCGAAATTAGTCCCGATAACATTACTCTAAACTCACAGGGCAATACGCTCAACGCAGCTACCGATGTAACGAACCTTGACGAAAGTACGGAATCACAATTTATCAGAATGGTCAACATGACATTGGTAGATCCCTCACAGTGGAATCTATTGGGCGGTAGTTTTAATGTGGATATCACCGACGGAACTAATACTTTTGTGATGAGGATTGATGATGATACCGATGTATCGGGTAGTGCTGCACCGACTGGAGTATTCAATGTGACGGGTATCGGTGGTCAGTTTGATGGCTCTGATCCTTTCGATGAAGGCTATCAAATTTTCCCGAGATACACTACGGACATCGAGGAAGTTATTTCAACAAATGATCTGGAGTTAGGTAGTCAAATCAAATTTCATCCTAATCCCGTAAGTGAATTGTTACAAATTCGTTCGGAAATTCGATTGGATCAAATCCGAATTTCGAATATGCTCGGGCAACAGCTTCAAGTAATGAATAGACCAGATACTAATGAATTTGTGAATGTAAGCAATTGGCAATCAGGTATTTACGCCATTACTTTCATTAGTAAAAACAGAATTTATACAGCGCAGTTCGTGAAGAAGTGATTTTGGTAGGTAAGGCGAGAGCAGGGAAGTGAGAATAGAGATGTGAGAGTAGAGATATGCGGCCGTCTCAATTTTTACGCTGAATCAAAGCACCAAATAACACTAAAGTTATTTGGTGTTTTTTTATTTTTGGAAAAAAGGAAATTATGCTACTCGATGATTCTAATTTTGGGACGACACCGAACTACCATCCTACTCATAAACTATTTTTTCAAAGTTCAATTTATCTTTTTGTAATTGCATTAGTTTTACATTTTTACAGTCCTCATACTTTTAGTATTCAATTGCACGATACTTATTTTACCTTACCATTATCTTGTGTCTCTTTGGCTCTGCTTGTTGTATCTTTAGTACTGGGATGTCTTTATGTTTTATCTAATCTGATTTTGAAAATTTATCTAAGAAAAAAATTAAGTGTAGCACATTATTATACCACAACAATTACCTTATCTATTATCTTATTTTTATTTTTAGCAAATGGCGAAAATAATTTAAATATTTACTTCACAAGATCAAGCAGTCCTCTGGTTCTGGCAATATGTATTTTTACGCTAATTTTATTTTTGGCTCAGTTTCTTTTTATCATCAACCTTTGGGTTAGTATTTCCCAAAAATAGTAAGAAGGAAAGTTCAATCATTAATATCACATGAAAAACATTCTTTTCCTAGTCACCACGTTTATGATATTTTCCTGCAAATCTCAACCAAAGCTTTCTCCCTTGCTGGAATTATCTAAAGATCACAAAGTTGTTTTTTTGGATAGCATAGCCGCAGGAATTGCGATTTCGAAAGATGACAAAGAGCATTATTTTACTCAAGTCAATAAACTGGATATGAGTATTCAGATGGGAAAAAATTACGCAACGGAAGTCTCCAAAGATGCCATCTTAAAAGATTACGTTGGTTTTTTAAAAAACGATGTCCTAGACTTTTCCAAAGAAGAAATGGAGTTCGTCAATGGTGTTTTTAAAGAAGCCTACGCATTGTGTAACAAAGTATCTACAAATATTTTCCCCAAAGAAATTAAGCTCATAAAAACTCACGGAAACCACTACGGCGACGGTGCGTACTACACTCGTGAAAGCTGCATCGTCATCCCAAAAAATGAGCTAGAAAAACCCAATCGTGAAAACTTCTTGGAGACGATGCTGCACGAAATATCTCACATTTACACCCGCTACCATCCCGAAAAAAGAAAAGCACTTTACGAACTGATTGGTTTCAAATCCCTAGGGGATCGCTCGAACTTACTAATCAAAGATGGATTGAATGATAAAATCTTGCTGAATCCCGACGGAATCAACTTTGCTTATTTTATTGATCTCAAAGAAAGAGACGGTCGCCCCTACTCGGCTGTCCCGATTATTTTTTCTAAGGAAAAAGCATACAAAGAGTATAAAAAAGATTTCTTCCAGTACTTAGACTTTAGCTTATACAAAATCAGGATCAACCACTCCGCTAGAGTCATTTCGGATGCCGAAGGAAACAGCACGGTAAAAATGAATGATGTCCCAGATTTTTTTGAACAGATTACGGATAACACAGATTACATCATTCACCCCGACGAGATCATTGCGGATAACTTTATGTACGTTGTGTTACGTGGAAAAAAAGGAGGATTGAATCAAGAATTTTCGGAGGCAGGACTAGCCCTACTAAAAAATATTCAGGAAGTTTTACAGGAGGATTAAGGAAAGCAATATTTTTGCTCCGTAGTCCATCCATCCATACCTTTTCGTTTTATTGAAATAAAAAAATTGAGAAAGTCTTTACCTTTGTTCTAATTTCAGTAAAAAGTATCCAATGCTGTTCAGTACCATTTTAGTCATTGCCCTCGTCGGTTATTTTTTGTACCAGAAGCGTCCCAAATTTTTGGGTACAAAAGTGGACTATTCTTTTGGGAATGTAGAACTCCAAAAAATTAAAGCTAAAATTGATGAAGGCGAATATACCTCCGCAGAATTTTTAATCCAACAATTGGATAGTGATGAATTGCACCAAGTGATTGATCACGTCACGCTCAATGGCACGGGCGATCCCCTCCTCAGATGGAAAGAAGAATTGCCTAATTCTCAGATAGCCGATCTATTTTTGGGCATTTATTATTTACATTATGCTACCCTGAATCGAGGTAACGATTTCAATCCAAAACTTTCCAATAAGCAAGAAGATTTGTTTTTTGAGTACGCCGAACAAGCTACTGAGCTTTTGGAAACTATTGACCACGACGACGTCATCAACGCCGAGGCGTACGCACGGTTGATTAGAATTTTAGGATTAACCGATGACTACAAGGGTGCTCAATATTTTTTTGACAAATGTATGCAAATCAATCCTCATCACCTGTGGGCACACATCGAGTACGCAGAACTGACTCAACCCAAGTGGGGAGTGGACTTAGCCACCACTAATCAATTTATTGATGACCTCACCGACGAACCACTCGTCAATCAAGTAATCTACCTGAAGCTAGTTTGGGACTCCGTGCTTTCTCAGCAAAACCTATTCGGAGGAACATTAGCAGATTTAAAGCAACAAGCAAAAGCATTGTTATTCGAAATTGATGCAGAGGTTAACAATACGCCTCCAACTTCTATTCAAAAGTACGTACTCTATAATTACATGACCGTCGTCTCCGAAGAATTTGGAATCAAAGCACTCAATCAAAAATATAACAAGCTGATGAATGGAAATTTTACGCTCTATCCCTTCGGCATTATGAAATAGCCTAACCATCCATCCATCCATGAAGAATGATTTTTTGAAAACGGAAATCAAATGGAAAACTACAATTACCGCCTATTTTATTTTTGGCGGAAGACTAAGTTTTAAGAAGGACATTATCGTGGAAAGAAAACAAGCATAACATGACACTTACAAATACCATTCAAAAAACAATCACTTACGTAAAGTCCGAACTAAAGCATGCAGAAGGTGGTCACGATTGGTGGCATATCTATCGAGTGTGGAAAACGGCAAAACAAATAGCCAAGTCTGAAAATGTAGATCAAGCAGTAGTGGAATTAGGCGCATTGCTACACGACATCGCAGATACCAAGTTCCACGGTGGTGACGAAAGCATAGGGCCCCGAAAAGCGAAAGCCTTTTTGGAATCCATAGCAGTTGAAGAAAAAACGATTACCCACGTAATTAACATCATCGAAAATATATCTTTCAAGGGCGGAAACTTCAAACAAAAATTTCACTCTCCCGAATTGGCCGTAGTGCAGGATGCTGATCGCTTAGATGCGCTTGGGGCCATCGGAATTGCTCGCACATTCAACTACGGAGGGTTTAAAAATAGAGCACTCTACGACCCCAACATTCCACCCAACCTAAACATGACAAAAGAGGAATACAAAAAAAGTACTGCGCCTACCATCAATCACTTTTACGAAAAACTGTTGTTACTAAAAGATCGAATGAATACCGCCACGGGGAAAGCTATGGCTCAAAAACGACACGATTTTATGGAGCAATACCTAGAGCAATTTTACGCAGAGTGGGAAGGGGGGATTTAATGAATAATGAAGAATTAAGAATGAATAATTAAGAATGAATAAGAAAGAATCGTGATTTTGTTATTAAGCCATTTCTGGGAAGCAACCGATAAAGAGCAATGCTACAATAAAGAAAACTAACCAAAGTTTCGTACATTCGATCATCCCCGATCAAAGAATATTCATTCATTCACTCGGTCATTCAATCATTCAAAGTTGCTTCAATGAGAAAAATTCAAATCCTATTACTCGGCATTTTTTTACCTTTTTTTTTATGCGCTCAAAATAGTTATAGTTCTAATATAAATTCCGCCATTCGCATTTTAAAAATTCACGAGTCCAGCCTTTCGCAGCTATCTCCGTTTGACGAGGAAGAGTTCAAAAGCATTATACGGCTCAATCGGAAAGCGAGTGAAAAATTACTGGAAGTTCTGCGCCTTCGAGATGTTGTGGAAGTGCCCAAGGACAGTTTTCCATTTTTTAGTGGAAAATCAGAGGACGACGCGTTTGCGGTTTTTAACTGGAGAGAAAATATGGGAGGGACTTTCCAACAATACATTAACATTTTTTATTGGGTGGATAAAAATGGAACTCCCCGTGCGCTAAAAATGGACGAAGAATACACTCCTTACGCTGAGGTTTTTCAAATAAAAAATTCGGATGGAGAAATGCTCTACCTACTGATTGGTCGGGGTATCGGATGCGCTACGTGTGTTTACGAAAAAGTATTATTATTAAAAACGAATGCTGCGGATGTAAGCGAAGTGTTTGCTTTCCAAATAGATTATCGGCTGAATAATGACATCAAGGGATTTCGATTCGATGAGACGACGAATATCCTTACTTATGAATTTATCGAGGAGGACTGCGAAGAGGAAGAAGGCGAAAACTGTTGGGTCAACGGTAAGTTTCGATTTGATGGGAATACGTTCGTAGAGGTAGAATGAGAGGAATCATAATTGATCATGATGATTCCCCCAAACTTGAATGTCCCCCAAACACAAATATTTTTGTAACTACTTAGCCACACGCTTTGAGAACTCCGTGAGATGGGAAAGTGGGAATGCAAGCGTTCTT
>JBCCJE010000181.1:0-8294 GCA_039027925.1 Bacteroidota bacterium | reverse complement strand
TTTTTTATTTTAATTAGTTAAAATTAAATATGTATAAAGCCGTATTTGTCAACAGGGTTATGAACTAAATGAAAGACTAAGCGAAAATTGTGTGCAATTGACTAAGTGAAAAAAAACGTAAAATTGTTGACACGAATACGGTAAGCCCCTACATTTGCATCAGAATTAGTAAAGACAAACCTCTCTACCTCTCACGCCCATCAAAAAACAATCACTTCTCGAACACAACTTTTCTTCAAAAAACAATCACTTGTTCAAGACTTCCCAAAGTAGCTGATAGCTTGTAGTTGCATATGTTTTTTTTAACAAAAAATAACACGGCGTACGAGCGATCACTTCCTAAGTTCACTAAGGAATCTCCCTTCATCCTCCCCTTTATTTTCCAGTATAAAAATCAAAAATCCCTCTGATTATCAATAGCATTATTAACATCAAATTTATTCTAGCATTTAAATTCATAATCATGAGAAGATTCTTACAAAAGCAAACTATTACTACAACTACTTGTTCGAGCGCTTCTGTTCTCCCTTTGGGAATGGTCATTTTTATCTTGACTTTTTCCTTACTTTCCTTTTCCGCTCGTGCTACTTGTGATAATGTCCACAATGGAGGAGAGATTGGTACAAACCAAACCATTTGCTCCGGCGAAGGTGTTACGATTTCAAACATTACTGCTCCGAGTGGTGGATCGGGGACATTAGAGTACATGTGGCTGGTGAATACAGATGGGCCATATTTTGATGGGGCTACAAGCACTTTCTCCTACGACAACACTTGGGATACTGGTAGCTTGACCCACACGACGTGGTTCAGAAGATGTGCCCGCAGGGCAGGATGCAGCAGTTGGGACTACGGCGAATCCAACTGGGTCAAAATTACCGTCGCTAACGCTAAGTTCGAACACATCAGCGGAGTGGACGAGTCTGCCTGCGGAGCTAATGATGGCCAAATTATCACGGATCCATATATTGATAAAGGCACCAAGCTGCCTTATCACGTAGAATATACCTACAATGGTCAAACCTTCACCGCTGGGCCTTTCACTAAAAATGCTGACAACTACATCACCGGATTAGCTCCCGGAATCTATACCAATATCACGCTGATAGATGCCAATGGATGCCAAGATGTACACAATAGCCTCACGATTGGTACTTTTGACTGCAACGGTATCACCATCGAAAAAGAATGTGAATTGACCGATCACGGGATTGCGGATACGCATTCTAGTGCTACTCGTTTGGTCTGGTTAAAATTTGATTACTACGGTATCAAAGAATACGCTGTGGACGGTGCGGCCTCTTTCATTCAGTATAGTGACGGAACTGCTTTGATTACTGGGAAGGTTACCCAAATAGACGACTCCCATAACCAATGGTATTTTTCGGTAAAACTCAAACACAAAAGAAACTGGGCGGAATGGTCCGCATTGGGAAGGTCTTACAAACCTAATAACTATATCACAGGAGAAGATCACACTACTTGGATGTACTACGAAGTGGATGAAGACAATAGCACCTTCATCGGGCTAAAGAATTTTGCTGGTCAATTTTTAGACATTGCGCACAATCCGGGCAATTACGAATTTGGTTTCCAAGTGGGAGTCGGTGCTAATGTAAAAGACGGTGACTTTGGGCTTTCGGGATGGTTTACGTTTTCGGGTGCTTACAGCGGTCATGGAGATTTTAATGGAGATTTGGATTGTGGCAATTCTCTTTTGGGTATTATTTTTAATGATAAAGATAATGATGGTATTCAGGAAGCAGGCGAAAATGGATTAGTGGATTTTCCTGTTACGTTATTGGATGATGACGGAAATGTAGTCGCTACGGTGAATACCGATTCTAATGGATTTTATACGTTTGTCGGTCTAGCTCCCGGTGATTATAAAATAAAAGTACCCATCACGGAAACTTCGGGCCCATTCACTTTTAACCTCACCAAACCTAATCAGGGGACAGACGATAACTTAGACAGCGATCCCGTGCCCGTCAACGCTACGCACGCGGAAACTGCTGTATTTTCTGTACATCCGGGCGATGCCATTACGGGCGTAGATGCCGGTTATTTTATCGGCTCAAAAATTACGGGTATCGCTTTTAATGATGATGATGCAGACGGACTGCAAGCTGGCGCAGAAACGAGAATCGAGGGTATCACCGTTATGCTTTTGGACAAAAATGGAGTCATGGTGGATCAAGCTGTTACTAATAATCTAGGGGTGTACGAATTTGCTAATCTTGCTCCCGGTGATTACAAGATCAAAGTAGATGAAAACACAACGGCAAGCGGTGTAGATTACATTCTTACTTTTGCCAACGAAGGTACTGACGATGATGCCGATAGCGATCCCGTAAGAAGTAATAGCGGAACAGCTATTTCGGAGGTGATTTCAGTATCTAATGGGCAGACTGTTGATAATGTGGATGTAGGATATTTTGAAACGGCAAAGATCGGAGATGAAGCATTCATTGACAATGATGCCAATGGCTTAAACAATATAGGAGACACCCCTTACAAAGGAGTTGTTGTAAAACTTTCGGGAACAGATGTATTCGGCAACTCAGTTGCGCTAACTGAGGAAACGGATGCTGATGGTCAATACCATTTCAGTAGCTTAGTGCCGGGGATGTACACGCTGGCTTTCGAAGCACCCGATGCCGAATTTATTCCAACGGAAAAAGATGCGCTAGGCAACGGATTTGACGGTGCGGATAGTGACATTGATGAGATTACGGGCAGGACTGATCCAATCACTGTGAATCCCGGCGACTTCAATAAAACTATTGACGCTGGCTTCAAATTCAATCCATCCTTACCCGTCAACTTGACTAGCTTCGAAGCACAACTCATGAACGGGACGCAGGTCGTCTTAAAGTGGGTAACAGCGAGCGAGCAAGATAACAAGCACTTTATCATAGAGCGATCAACGGGCGGAAGGGATTACCAAGCTATCGGTGTAGTAGCAGGTAATGGCACCACTACCCTCGTCAACAACTACTCCTACGAGGATCTGGACCCTTACTACGGGCACAATTATTACCGACTAAAGCAAGTGGATTTTGATGGAAAATACGAATATTCTCCCGTAGAGACGGTGATTATTCACGGACAAGATTTGCCTGATTTGATAGTTTATCCAAATCCCATCCGAAAGTCAACGACGCTGAGAGTGGTTACTCCATTTGAAAAAGATGCAATGATTGAGGTAGTGAATAATGCGGGGCGGATACTACAAGTAATTGAAATGCCACAAGGAGCGAATAGCAAGCAGATCAATATGAGCAACTACTCCGAGGGCATGTATTACCTGTACATTAACTACAACGGACACCGAACCCACGTGAGTAATCTCATCAAGATTGAAGAAGAATAAATGGATTTAAAAAGCTGAATAAAGAATGGAGAGCGATACCGATTAAGTTTGGTATCGCTCTTTTAGTTTTTTACTATTCCTTAGTATGCTGAGTTCTTTTCTACCGTCAAGATTTTGTGATTCACAAGTTTTTTATACTTTTTTTCTGAAAAGTTAACTGGGCAAAAGCCACGTCACAAAAGTTAGCTATTTCACTTTTTTAGAAAAATTACGAGCCAAACTAATGATGATAAAAAAGTTGTGTCAATGATAAAAAGGGTAATTAGGGACTTGACGCATTTTTTTATTTTTAATTAGTGAAAACGCAATATGTATAACATGCTCACTAACAAGATACTTACGAAGCCAATGGAAGTACATGACGAGTATTCGTAATGCTTAGGAAAAAAGAAAAAACTCAAAAATGTTGACATCGAAGCGGTAAGCCAATACCTTTGTACTGTAAATAACGAACACACGCCCAACATTTTCCCCCCTCACTTTTTTCAAACTACCAACACTTTCCGACCAACACTTACTTAGACGATTTCATCGTCAACAACACTACAACACAGACCTACAAACATTCACTTACCTTTTTTTTAGGGGAAATTTTACCCTAAGGATTTCTACAACACTATCTGGCAAATACCCAACTCGATTGGTCATTGACACGCCCCTCGGTTAATGATCGTAGCGTTAAAAACTTCCCTCCTTTTGCGCATTCACTGCATTATCAATATTGAAATAAACTTAGCAATTTAAACATCTTACCATGAAAAATTTGATACCTGAACTTTCACTACCGAGTACGCAACTCGCTAATACAAAAACTTATAACAAGATATTTACATTTTCTATTTTTTTATGCTGTTTGCTATTTTCACTTAACCTCAAGGCTACTTGCGATAACGTGACCGATGGCGGTCAAATTGGATATAACCAAAGCATCTGCCCCGGCGATAATTACGACATTGAGAATGTTGCCTTACCTAGCGGGGGAACGGGAGACCTAGAGTACCTGTGGATGGCAAACACTACGGGGCCTTTCATCGCTGGTTCGGTGAGTACCGCATCCTCCTCTAGTACATTTACTACGGAAAATTTAACGGTTACAACTTGGTTCGCTAGATTTTCGAGAAGAGATGGATGTACTACTTGGTTGGAGGGCGAATCCAATTGGATCAAAATCACAGTGAGCCAAGCGCAATGCGTGAATAATTCTAACAACAACACTACAACGGTAACTAATGGAAATGAGAACTCTGGCTCTAACAATGATGGAAAAATTGAAGGCATCGCCTTCGAAGATGCCAATGCTGATGGATTGCAGGATGGTTCAGAATCTGGGATTTCGGGAATCGAGGTCGTGCTACTCGATAGCGAGAACAACACCGTCAACCAAACTTTTACCACTAGTACTGGGCACTATGAATTTACGAATATAATTTATGGTATTTACAAAATCCAAGTCAACGAAAATGTAACCTCAGTCATTACCAATTACGAACTCACCTTTGCCAACTTGGGGACGGATGATGATAAAGACAGCGATCCCATCCGAACCAATAACGGAATGGCAACCACCGAGAATATCACCGTCAGCAATGGAGAATCAAACGACAATGTGGATTTGGGTTTTTTCCAAACCTCCTTCATCGGTGATGAAGTATTCATAGACAACAACGCCAACGGACTCAACGATAACAATGATCTTCCGTACGAAGGGGTTACGGTTCAGCTAACTGGAACTAATATATTTGGAAATGTAGTTTCGAAAACGGAGGTATCGGACAATGACGGAAAATATGGATTTGAAAATTTGGTAGCGGGAGACTATACGCTCGCTTTTTTAGTACCGAATGCAGAATTTGTACCTACTGAACAAAATGCCCTAGCCAATATACTAGAAGCAGTAGATAGCGATATTGACGAATTGACAGCTCAGACTAGCGTGATAGCGGTAGCTCCCGGTACTCACGAAAAAGAGCTAGACGCAGGGTTTGTTTTTAGTCAAGTGTTACCCGTTGATCTCACCAGTTTTGAAGCTGAAAATATCAATGAATCCCGAGTAGCCTTAAAATGGATAACTGCATCAGAACAAAATAACAAACATTTCATTATTGAAAAATCTACGGATGGAAGTAATTTTAAACCAATGGGCATCGTAGCGGGAAACGGTACAACGAGTGCAACTAATTTTTACAGATTTGAAGATGCTGAACCTTTTTACGGAAATAATTACTACCGATTAAAGCAAGTTGATTTTGATGGTAAGTTCGAATATTCAAAGGTAGAGGTCGTTCATTTTAGAGGGCAGAATTTACCAGATATGATCGTGTATCCCAATCCAATTCAGCGATCAACGACCCTCCGAGTACTGAATCCTTTGCTGAACGATGCCAAGGTAGAAGTAGTCAATCAGGCTGGGCAAACCCTACAAGTATCGCAGTTGGAAAAAGGCAATGACCAAAAGCAAATCAATATGAGTAATTATCCAGAAGGAATTTACTATCTATTTGTCACCTATAATGGACACCGTACGCAAGTGAGCAAACTGGTAAAAATTGAAAATGAGTAACTCGTCGGACTCATGAGAAAAATAAAGAGAGCGGTTGCTAGACATCATCTAGTGACCGCTTTTTCATTTTAGCAAATGATTAAACCTGTATATTTTTTTACACTCACCCGACTGCGAATTTGTGATTCTTTACTAATTTCATATGCTTCAAAAAAAATAATAATTACGTACGATTTAAAAAACCAAAAAAATATCAATTATGAATGCAAGTATCCAACTGCCCAGAGATGTTTACGCCAGCGAAGAACATCAAATGCTAATAGAGACCGTTCGAGAATTTTATAAAACGGAGATAGAACCAAATCGGGAAACGTGGGAAGAACACTCCGCCTGCTCACGGGAAGTGTGGCTCAAAGCCGGAGAGCTAGGCTTACTAGGACTCACTACCGATCCTAAGTACGGCGGTGGCGGATTAGATTTTAGCTTTAGTGCAGCCCTGATCGAGGAATTATCCAAGACTGGGGCAGACAGCCCCGGTATCTCCATGCACGCTGACATCGTGATGCCCTACCTAGAGAAACATGCCACCGAGGCTATCAAGATGAAGTACTTGCCCAAAATGTGTACGGGCGAAATGATCGGTTCGCTAGGTATGACCGAGCCAAGTACGGGGAGTGATGTACAAGCTATCAGGACGACGGCCGTGGACATGGGAGATCATTATCTAGTGAATGGTAGTAAGACCTTTATCACCATTGGCTATACCTCTGACTTTACGTTGACTGCGGTCAAGACCGAAAAGGGAATCAGCCTTTTGATTATTGATGCTCAGTTGGAAGGTTTTACCAAGGGGAAGCCTTTCAAAAAATTAGGACTAAAAACTAGCGACACTTGCGAGTTATTTTTTGATAATGTAAAAGTCCCCAAGGAAAATCTAGTAGGCGAGGAGGGCAAAGGATTTATTTACATGATGCAGGAGTTGCCTAGAGAAAGATTGACCATTGCTTTGCAAGCTATTGGTGCCGTCAGGGGAGCTTTGGAAATGACAGCGACCTACACCAGCGAGCGAACTGCATTCAAGCAGCCCATTTGTGCTTTTCAAAATACCCAATTCAAAATGGCTGAGATAGCTACCCAATTGGAAATTCACACCGCTTTTGTGGACAAGTGTACGCAGCTACTAGCAGAGGAAAAACTAACTCCAGAGTTGGCCTCGATGGCTAAATACAGCGCAACAGATATGCAGGGAAAAACCTTAGATGAGTGCCTGCAACTTTTCGGAGGCTACGGGTACATGTGGGAGTATCCCATTGCGAGATTGTACGCTGATGCCCGCGTATCGAGAATTTACGGAGGAACAAATGAAATTATGAAATTGATGATAGCAAGAGCCATCTACGCAGATTATTTCAGAGCATTGAAAGCAAAGATGAAGGCGCGAAAGTTGGCAAAGGTAGGTAACTGAAACAAAGCCTAGTGTCTCGATGACTTTGTGGCAAACCCAGTAAAATAAAAAAGGTAGCTGGTTTTCTCACCAACTACCTTTTTTATTAATACCATACACATTGTGTGGCATTCCGTTCAGGTATTCATTCAACCTCCCCCAAAGCAATCACAAAACCATCAATCTTCTTTTTCTTTAGTGCTTTTTTGTAAGCCGTAGCACTATCTTGGGTATCAAACTGTCCGAGTACGATTTTGTAAACATTTTCGCCGTCCGCTTTTTCTGTTTTAATCAAAATATTATCAAACCATTTGCCTTGCAGATCAGCTACTTTTTTCAATACATTTTCGTAATCCCCGAAGGAAGCTACTTGCACGCCGTATCCTTCCTGCTTAGGTTTTCTCAACGCAATCTGGTATAGGTCGGTGCTAGCGGCATCCTGAGCCGTAAGCATGGGCAGCATCATTTCGGCGTCTGCTCCTTTGGCTGCTAGTTCTTCTTTTTTCTTTCCCACTACTTTTGGTTGCTTAGCGTCTGCTTTTCCTTTGGCAGCTAGTTTTTTCTTGTTGGTTTTTTTAGTAGCATTAGCACCGCCACTAGCGTTACTTTTTTTGATACTTTCTTCTACTGTTTTGCGGGTAGGGGCAGTTGAATATTCATCTGGTGTTTTTTTCGTATCCCCTTTGCTCGCTAGTACATCAGCTTCTTTGGCGTCCACTAGCTCTACTTTCACTTGCGCCACACCATCTTGAATCAATCCAATTTTCTGCGCCGCAGCTCTGGATAGATCTACTATTCTACCCTTAATGTAAGGGCCTCGATCAATTACTTTGACGGTAACAGATTTTTTATTCTCTAGGTGAGTCACCTTGAGCATGGAGCCGTAGGGAAAATCATTATGCGCACAAGTCATCTTGTTTTTATCATATTTAATGCCGCTTGCCGTTTTTTTACCGTGGTAGGCATCAGAGTAG
>JBCCJE010000180.1:0-8355 GCA_039027925.1 Bacteroidota bacterium | reverse complement strand
TAGATTTTTTTTTAAAAATGTGACAGGTAAAAGCGATTCGTGTATAAACATTAAATGTAGGGGGGCATCCTGCAATTTCATTGTTTTTTAGCGACTTTTAATATGTTTCTAACTGATTATCAACCACTTAAAGAACCTAAGGGTAGGAGAGCACATCCAAAGTAGAGAGGACTGCTCAGTTTTAAACTCACCATTTAAACTCCAAAAGAATAAGGCTACGAGGAAGGATATTTGTAAGTGTACTGTTTTTTGGTCTTTTTTTAAGGAACGGAAAAAACTTTCCAATTGTGGAATGGACTAAATAACACGAGGAATATGCTGTAATTGATTTAAAGAAAAATCCAAAAATGTTACTTTATCGAGATTAGAAAAAAAGTAGATGACCTCCGTGTTTTTATCCATATCTTCTGGGGGCATTTCATCATTGCTATTTCGCTCCGTTCTACTCCAAAGCGTAAGTGCTACCTTCTTCTATTAATTGGATGATAAGCCATCTTGATATTTTTTTGGATTGATTTACGGAATCTTGCGCTGCGCAAAAGCTATTCATTTCTTGTTGTATTTTACTACCGCTACTTAAATGCTGTATAATAAATTTTTCGTATTTACTATATATTTGCCATTTCCCTCCATCCTTATAATAATGGTTTAACAAAAACCGCCTTTTCCCTTTCTTATCCCTGTTTAATGATTAGAGAAGAAATAAACTTTTGATTTGTTTTGCGTTTAATAGAATTGACGTAGGTTAATTTAATCTGAAATAAGAACGCATCAACCAACGAATACAAGCAAGCTCGATTCATTCATCACCTGCCCGATACAGGCGGGTTCTAAATTTATAATTCGTTCAATTTTTTTCTAAAATTAAATCATAAAGATATGGCAAAGCAATATATGGACATGGATACGTTGAAGTTTTTACTTTACAATGTACACGACTTAGAGTCCGTCTTAACAAAAGATCACTACGCTGACCACGACAAAGATTCCGTAGAAATTTTCCTCAATTCCGTAAAAGATTTTTCTGACAAAGAATTATATCCTTACCTCCAAGCGATGGACAATGATCCCGCTCGATTTGAAGATGGCAAAATCCACGTACACCCACAGGTGGAAACCATCATGCGCAAAAGTGGAGAAATGGGATTGATCGCTGGCCCCTTCAAATACGAAGACGGTGGGATGCAACTCCCCGGTATGGTCAATACCTCGGCTGGATACATCATGGATGCAGCTAATAATTCTGCGCCCGGCTATTTTGGATTAACATTGGGAGCGGCAGAATTAATTGCACACTTCGCCAACGATACCCTCAAGCAAACTTACTTGCCCAAGATGCTATCGGGAGATTGGGGCGGTACAATGTGCCTGACCGAACCCCAAGCGGGCAGCTCGCTTTCTGATCTTACTACGAGTGCTACTCCGCAGGAGGATGGTACTTACAAAATCAAAGGACAAAAGATATTTATCTCGGGTGGCGATCACGATTATTGCGACAACTTCGTGCACCTACTGTTGGCAAGGATAGACGGTGCGCCCGCCGGTACTAAAGGTATTTCCCTATTTATTGTTCCAAAAAATAGAATTGCTGGTGATGGGCTAGAGTTTAACGATGTCGTCACGGCGGGTGATTACCAAAAAATGGGACAACGAGGATATTGCACTACGCACCTGATGTTTGGCGAAAGTGATGATTGCCAAGGATGGCTCGTGGGAGAACCGCACAAGGGATTGAAGTATATGTTTATGATGATGAACGGCGCGCGAATCTCCGTAGGTAGAGGTGCTGCTGCCATTGCGATGGCAGCTTACCAGGCATCCTTGGAGTACGCTAACGAAAGACCACAGGGCAGAAGATTGAATAGCTCTGGTACTAAAAATGTGGATGAAAATCCTTCCTTGATTATCGAACACGCCGACGTAAGAAGAATGTTATTATTGCAAAAAGTGGTAGCCGAGGGGGCGTTGAGTTTGACTTTACAGGCATCTCGCTACCATGATCTGAGTAACACCGCAGAGGATCAGGAAGAAAGAGATAAGAATCATTTGCTCTTAGAGCTGTTGACTCCCATCGTAAAAACTTACCCTTCGGAAATGGGCGCAACGGCTGTTTCTAATGGATTGCAAGTCCTAGGAGGTTACGGATTTACGACGGAGTATATCCTCCAACAGTACCACCGAGATATTCGGATTTTCTCTTTGTACGAAGGAACAACTGGTATTCAATCCCTCGATTTGTTAGCTCGGAAGGTAACGATGCAAAGAGGCAAGGCAGTCGAGCTGATGGCAATAGAAGTGATGGCTACCATTCAGGCAGCTAGCAACTACGATGAACTGCGACCGTACGCCATGAAGTTGGGTGAAAAATTACAACTGACCCAAAAGGTATTGAAGCACCTCACCAAGTACGCAATGCAGGGCGACTACGAACGCTTCACGGCGGATGCTAACTTATTCATGGAGTTTTTCTCTAATTTATCTATCGCGTGGCAATGGTTAAAAATGGCTACTGATGCTAAGACAGCCTTGATTAGTGGCGATAAAACTTACAAGGAAGAATTTTACGAAAGTAAAATCCACGCCATGAAGTTCTTCTTCAAATACGAGTTGGAGAAAACAACCTACTTAGCTAATGTTTTGATGAATGAAGAAGTATTGACCATTCAAAAAGAAGAGCAGAAAGTATTTGTTTAAGTTGATTAAAACGCAACAAATCCGAGTTAAGAAGATTTGAAAATAAGCCGTTGAGGCGCAGAGCATTTTTTCCTTCAAAAAAATCTCTACATCTCAGCGGCTTTATAATTTTGGTTCTTCGGCCAATCCTTTAAAAAAAGTTTCTGAATCCTGCTATCTTTGATTAATTCCTACGTGCTGCAAAATTAATAATTAACACGCGTCATTCTTAATTCCCCGAGGTTTCGGGGCAGGCTTAATTCTTCATCCTTAATTCCAGAAACAAATCAACTTAAAAGATGAACAAAATAGATTACCTCATCATTGGCGCAGGATCAGCAGGTTGTGTACTCGCCAATCGGCTTTCCAAAAATCCCAATCATAATGTTTTGCTGCTCGAAGCAGGAAGTCCCGACAAGGACATCAACATTCACCTGCCCGGTGCTTACGCAAAACTGCATAAGTCCGCCGTGGATTGGGGCTTTTGGACAGAGCCACAACCGCACGTTTTAGATCGGGCCATTTATCTGCCTAGAGGAAAAACGCTCGGTGGTTGTAGCTCCACCAATGCGATGGCGTACGTTCGGGGTAATCGAGCCGATTACGACCGATGGGCAACGGCAGGTAATGAGGGATGGGATTACGAAAGTATTTTGCCGTATTTTATTCGCTCGGAGTACAACGAAGACTACGATCAAGTGGACGCAGGATACCACGGCAACCAAGGAGAACTCAACGTCGGTTTTCCCAAAAAATTTAAAACTCCATTCGCCGAGGCGTTCATCGAAGCCTGCCAAGCTAAGGGAATTCCGCTTAATGCTGATTATAATGGGAAAAAACAAACGGGTGTTAACTTCTTTCAATTTACCATCAAAAATGGAAAACGCCACAGCGGCGCAGTTGCTTTTTTAAAGCCCGCGTTAAAAAGATCCAATCTTAAAGCGATCACCCAAGCCCAAGTGACTAGGATTTTATTTGAAGGAAAAAAAGCGGTCGGGGTGGAGTACTTAGCAAAAGGAAAAAATAAGAAAACGATTTACGTAGAAAAAGAGATCATCCTTTCGGCGGGTGCTTTTCAGTCTCCTCAGCTGCTCCTGCTATCGGGCGTGGGCGATGCTAGAGAACTAAGCAAACACGGCATCAAATGTATTCATCAGTTAGAAGGTGTCGGTAAAAATCTGCAAGATCATTTGTTCTGTAGTGTGTCTGCCTCCGCTACTATCCAAAAAGGACTGAATCACTACATACCCGTATCTAATCAAATCGGAGCAGCCTTTAATTATTTTCTCAGAAAAAAAGGCCCTTTTGTCATTGGGCCTTTAGAGGCTGTGGCATTTATTGATATTCACCAAAAAGGCAATCCTGCCAACTTTCAATTTCATTTTGCTCCTATCCAACTAGGCAAAGGATACGATTACGATTTGTACGATATGACCACCTATCCAAAGCAAGATGGCTATACGATTTTGCCTACCTTGCTCCAACCCAAAAGTAGGGGATACGTGACGCTACGATCTGACGACCCACTTGCTGCTCCCGTTGTGCAGCCTAATTTTTTTGAACAAAAAGAAGATTTAATGCAGTTGGTCAAGGGCGTTAAAATGGCGTTAGAGATCATGCAACAAAAATCCTTTGATCCTTATCGTAAAGAAATTGTGGCCCCGATGGACAGCAGTTCTGATGAAGCCATCATGGAGCACATTAAGCGATCCGTTGAAACTGTTTATCATCCCGTAGGTACTTGTAAAATGGGAAATGATGATCTGGCAGTAGTGGATAATGAGTTACGTGTACACGGTGTTACAAATCTTAGGGTGGTAGATGCTTCCATCATGCCCACCATTGTTTCTGGTAATACCAATGCACCCACTTACATGATTGCCGAGAAAGCCGCTGATCTGATTTTGCAGAAAAAAGTAATCGGTAAAAAAACTAAGGAGAAAGTTTTATGATATTTGAATGGGAAATAAGATTTGAGAGAAAAGAAATAAGAAATAAGATTTGAGAGAAAAGAAGTAAGAGGCAAAAAGAAAGACCTTTGAAAAGAGAAGTTAGGATTTGATTTTCGTACTCTTATTTCTTACATCTTACATCTTTTCTCTTACTTCTCATCTCTCACTTCCAAAAAGCAAACACATGAATTTTGAATTAAGCGAAAAATCTAAATCGTACCTCAACCGACTCAACGGTTTTTTTGAGGCGCACATTTATCCCAACGAAAAGGCAGTAGATGATTTTCATCATGACCACGACAACATGTGGAAAAAATGGCCAGGACTGGAGGGCTTAAAAGAAAAAGCCAAGGCGGAGGGCTTGTGGAATTTATTTCTGCCCCATCATTACGGGGAGTTGAGTCCGGGGCTTTCTAATCTGGAATATGCCCACCTCGCAGGGGTTATGGGTAGAGTCAGATGGGCTTCGGAAGTGTTCAACTGTAGTGCCCCCGATACGGGTAACATGGAGGTACTTGCGAAGTACGGAACACCCGAACAGCAAGCGCAATGGTTAACCCCGCTGATGAACGGGGAGATTCGGTCTGCCTTCCTGATGACAGAACCCGAAGTGGCTTCTTCCGATGCCACTAACATTCAGACTTCCATCAAACGGGAAGGCGACGAATACGTCATCAATGGCAGAAAATGGTGGTCATCTGGAGCTATGGATCCTAACTGTAAATTGACCATTGTGATGGGAAAAACTGATCCTACTGCACCACGGCATCAGCAACAAAGCATGATACTAGTGCCCAAGGATACGCCGGGGGTGAAAATCCTGAGACACCTTCCCGTATTTGGTTACGCAGACTCACCTGAAGGTCACGCAGAAGTATTGTTAGAAAATGTAAGAGTTCCTGAGGAAAATTTACTGCTAGGGGAGGGGAGAGGTTTTGAAATTGCGCAGGGACGACTGGGCCCTGGTAGGATTCATCATTGTATGCGATTGATTGGGATGGCAGAGCGCGCACTAGAGTTGATGTGTCACCGAGCGGGAAACAGAGTGGCGTTTGGTCGCCCCCTCAAAGATTTTAGCAGTATTCGGCAAGAGGTAGCCATGTCAAGATGTGAAATTGAGCAAGCAAAACTTTTAACACTTTCCGCAGCGGATAAGATGGATCGTTTTGGTAACAAGGAAGCGAAGGACTTGATCGCCATGATTAAAATTGTTGCGCCGAGTATGGCTTTAAAAATATTGGATCGTGCTATTCAGATTCACGGAGGGATGGGCGTAACCGTGGATACGCCCTTGGCCGGATTCTGGGCGGGGGCTAGGACGCTGCGATTGGCAGATGGTCCCGACGAAGTGCATATGCACCAACTAGGAAAAAATACGATTAAAAAATATTTGTAAAATAGTGAGGAATGTTGAGTGATGAGCGATAAATGAAGAGTGATGAGTATCGGAAAGTCCGCTCATCATTCATCATTCATCACTCTTCCCTCATCACTCCTCACTCATCATTCATTTTCATGCAAAACGTACGAAAAGGCGAAGAACTTAACGAGCAACGCTTGAAGCAATTTTTACAAGAAAATCAGTTGATCGAAAGTGCGGTAAGCGACTGGGAGGTTTCTCAATTTTCGACTGGTTTTTCCAACCTTACTTATTTATTAAAAATAGAGGGAAAGGAATACGTACTCCGAAGACCACCTTTTGGAGCAGTCAAGCGTGGGCACGATATGAGCAGAGAATACAAAGTGCTATCGAATCTTAACAAAGCATTTACAAAGTGCCCGAAAGCCTATGTCTTCACTAATGATAAAGAGGTGATTGGTGCGCAGTTTTACGTGATGGAAAAAATAGATGGGATTATCCTTTCTCCGAAAGAAGCATTGCGAAGAAAAATTACGCCACAAGAATTTCCCGTCATTGCGGATAGTTGGCTAGATACCTTTGTGGAGCTGCACCGAGTGGATTATCCATCAATTGGATTAGAAGATTTAGGACGGCCCGCAGGCTACGTGGAGCGACAAGTGACCAACTGGGGAAAGCAATACCTCAAAGCAGCTACCGACGATATTAAAGTTGCAGAACCCGTCATGCAATGGATGCAGGAAAACCAGCCTAAAACCTACGAGCACAGCTTAATTCACAATGATTACAAATATGATAATATCGTTTTCAAAGACGATTCGTGGCAAGCAGTAGCCGCCGTTTTAGACTGGGAAATGTGTACGTTGGGTGATCCTTTGATGGACTTTGGAACTTCCTTGGCATACTGGGCTACGGAGGATGATAGTGAGTTGATCAAAAGCGGATTACCCACACCTACTACGATGCCCGGCAACCCAACGAGACACGAACTGGTAGAAATGTATGCCCAAAAAAGTGGACGAAACATTAACCACTTAGTTTTTTACTACGTCTATGGATTATTCAAGTTAGCGGTCATCGTTCAGCAAATTTACTACCGCTACCACAAAGGGTTGACCACCGATCCAAGATTTGCCCACCTCAATAAAGCGACTCAGCTTTTAATTAATATGAGTTGGCAAGCCATTCAAAAAAAGCGAATTGATAATTTGATGTGAAATGGAAATGATGATTGTTAGCCCAATTTCCCAAAATTAAAAATTATTGGAAATAGAGTAAAAGGCAGAAAGCTAAAAAAGGAAAAGGGACTCAGAATGCTTGCACACTCTGAATCCCTTCCTTTTCTACAGGATTCACTTTTAGTAAAAAAGAGTTGTAGAAGATCAAGCTTGATTGCCCAGTTTGTATCGTGTTGCCACAATACCCTCCAGGACTTGGGGTTACACACTCCCAAAGAGATGTTTGCTTTGTTTCGAATTTCCGAACAAATCGTTCTCGACGCAAGGTTTTGAACAACGTACTTCCATTTTCCCAAAGCAACTCGTACTTCGCTTTTTCCATCTGATTGGATCAATTGGAACTAACAGTTGTACTGATCTCTTTTTTCCTTTCCATTTTAAATGTCGAGACATTTATCTTTTCGAGGAAGAAGTATGTCAGGGTTAGTTCAGTCAAGTGGCGAACTCGGAACGAATCCAAATCCGTTGTTCCACTTTGTGAACTGTGCGATCGTGACCAATTGGTTACATTACTGTAATTACATGCCGCCACGAGTATTCCCAAGGAATGTAGTTTCGGAAATTTTAGTCGAGATAATTACCTCCGTCAAAACTTCCTCACTACCCGATGGCGAGTAGGTTGATGATCGCTGTCTGTCTGAGGGGAAAATTCCTTACGGTTCTTTCTGCTCTTCCAGACTTTTGCAAAGCATTTCAAAAACGGATGACATTCAACTTACCGAAGTTCGTTGAAGATTTTGTTTTTAGCCAAGATCTCCTCTTAGTCTGTGTGCTACCGAAGTTGCGCCCTTCCCAATTTAGAACTCGATTCAGAACAAAGATTTGCCCTCTTTAGATTCAACTGTGAAATATTGAATTTTCATCTTGCGAGCAAGTGAATAAGGTTTGATTCTCCCGAAAAATCGGTGATCTCGAATACCAAGATATTCATTAACCATCAAAATTCTTCAAACTCAAATCTGTTGATGTTTTCAAAATCAGCATTTTTCAATGCCTACACCTTGCGTTCGAACTGTATCTTCTCTATGCCATCTTACCGTTGCCAGCAAGGTAGTGATACCACGAAGTATCGCATAGACTTTTCAAAAGTTCTATTCCTAACTATTCTCCTTTATCTATCTCTTTTTGGTAG
>JBCCJE010000179.1:0-8401 GCA_039027925.1 Bacteroidota bacterium | reverse complement strand
GATCAGACGGCACTCATTTGGGAACCCAACGATCCTAGCCAGCCTTTCAAAACCTATACCTACAAAGAACTCCACCAAGAAGTTTGTCGAGCTGCCAATATGCTCAAAGCCAACGGTATCAATAAAGGAGATCGAGTTTGTTTTTATATGCCAATGGTACCCGAATTGACGATTGGGGTTTTAGCTTGTGCTCGAATTGGGGCGATCCATTCGGTCGTCTTTGCGGGATTTTCAGCTACGGCACTTGCCGATAGAATCAAAGATGCTACTTGCAAAATGGTCATCTGCTCCGATTATAATTCGAGGGGCGCGAAAACAATTGCCGTCAAAGCAGTAGTAGATGAAGCCCTGAAGATGGATTGCAAAAGTGTTGAAACAGTCATCGTCCACAAGAACACGGGAGGCAAAATAAAGATGAAAAGAAACCGTGACAAGTGGTGGCACGATGCAATTGAAGGTATGCGCAAATCTTGTCGAGCTACTCAAATGGATTCGGAAGATATGCTTTTCATTCTCTACACCTCTGGCTCTACGGGAAAGCCCAAGGGGGTGGTGCACACCTGCGGCGGGTACATGGTTTATACCTGTTTTTCCTTCAGAAATGTTTTCCAGTATCAGGATGGAGATGTGTACTGGTGTACCGCCGATATTGGTTGGATTACGGGACACTCCTACATCATCTACGGTCCGCTACTGGCGGGAGCTACCACGATGATGTCGGAAGGCATACCTACTTTTCCAGATGCAGGTCGCTTTTGGCACATTTGCGAAAAGCATAAAGTCAATCAATTTTATACCGCACCAACAGCGATTAGAGCATTGATGGCGAAGGGCGATCATTGGCCAACTCATTACGATTTGACCAACTTGAAAGTACTCGGGACGGTAGGAGAACCCATCAACGAAGAAGCCTGGAATTGGTACAAAGAAAAAATTGGAAAAAATAAACTGCCCATCGTAGATACTTGGTGGCAAACGGAAACGGGCGGCATCATGATCTCTGGCTTGGGAGAGGTGTCTCCGCAAAAAGCCACTTACGCCGGTTATCCACTTCCGGGTATTCAGATGTGCTTGATGACTTCCGAAGGTAAGGAGATCAAAGGCAATAATAAAGAAGGTTTACTCTGCGTAAAATTCCCTTGGCCAAGTATGATCAGAACCACTTACGGCGATCACGAAAGGTGCCGACAAGTTTATTTCTCTGCATTCGAAAATAAATATTTTACGGGAGACGGGGCCCGCCGAGATCGCAAAGGCATGTACAGAATTATAGGACGTGTAGATGATGTTATAAATGTTTCGGGACATCGTATGGGAACGGCCGAAGTAGAAAATGCCATCAATGAACACTCCAACGTGGTAGAATCCGCCGTAGTGGGTTATCCTCACGACATCAAGGGGCAAGGGATTTATGCCTACATTATTACCAATGCACCAATTGGTAATGAGGAAGCCTTCGAGAAAGAAGTCCGATCAGTAGTCACTCAAGAGATTGGCCCCATTGCCAAGCCAGACAAAATTCAGGTGGTTTCTGGATTGCCTAAAACTAGATCTGGAAAAATCATGAGGAGGATTTTAAGAAAAGTAGCTTCTGGTGATACTAGCAATTTAGGAGATGTAAGTACATTGTTAAATCCCGATGTGGTGAAGGAAGTGATGGAGGGGGCGAAGGTGTAGCGGAAGTGACCTATGGGGTGACAATCCTGTATCATCTTATGGGGCTTTAATCCAAATGTCGTCAACTTAGCGATAGTCTGGGAGGGTAATTTCAAAATTCCCCTCGCAGTTTTCCTTAATCCTAAAGTTGACGACATTCGTCCTTAATCCACCACCGTAATTTTCATCATATTCGTTCTGTGCCTTTTGGCTAAGGGCATGCTCCCCGTATTGATGATGACATCTCCGTCCTGTACAATTCGACTTGATTTTAAAATTTCCGACAAATCCGAAATGGTCTCGTCCGTGGAGGTAAATTTATCGTAATAAAAGCAGCGTACGCCCCAGAGTAAATTGAGCGTATTTAACATGTGGTTGCTATCGGAGAAAACGTACACTTTGGCATCGGGTCGAAAACTCGAAATTTTAAAAGCCGTATATCCCGAACTCGTTACTCCTACAATACCCCTTGCGCCGATGGCTTCGGCGGTCATGGCAGCATTTCTACAAATAGCATCCGAGTAAAAAGTACGTGACTTGGGCGATGGCTTTGGTCTTTTTTCGCGCGCTACGATGTATCCTTTTTCAGCTTCTTCGATGATTCGGTTCATTGCTTGAACAACGGTGACGGGATGTTTCCCAACCGAAGTTTCCCCACTCAACATCACCGCATCCGCACCATCCAAAACAGCATTGGCGACGTCAGTCACTTCCGCGCGGGTGGGAATCGGATTGGTAATCATACTGTCCATCATATGGGTAGCGACGATCACGGGACGCGCTCGTTGGCGGCATTTCATAATGATTTCTTTTTGGAGATTGGGGAGTTGCTCGATGGGTACTTCGATGCCCAAATCTCCCCGAGCTACCATGACAGCATTGGAGGCTTTGATGATTTTATCAATCTGAGTAATGGCTTCGGGCTTTTCGATCTTGGATAAAACTTTGGCCTTATGCCCCGCCGCTTTTACCAACTTTTGTAGTTCTTTGACATCTTTAGCAGAACGGACAAACGAGAGCGCAATCCAATTCACGGAAGGAATGGTCAAAATAAAATCTAAATCTCTTCTATCTTTTTCGGTCAAGGACGGTAGTGAAATATTCGTATTGGGCAGGTTCACGCCCTTATTGGAAGAGAGTGTTCCGCCGAAGAGTACCTTTAGTTCTACTGTATCTTTTTTATTGGTACTGATGACTTCTAGCATTAATTTTCCATCATCTACCAAGACCTTTTCGCCCACCTCCACATCACTAGCAAACTGTGGGTAGGCCATGTAAATTTTTTCCCTCGTACCCAAGCATTCTTCATTGACAAAAGTAACTTTATCTCCGGGCTCGAGGGGTAAAGCATTATCCTTGATTTTCCCAACTCTCAACTTTGGTCCCTGCAGATCCGTCAAGATGCTGACGTGTAGGTTGTACTTTTCGTTAATGTAATTAATGTGGTTGATTACTTTGAGATGGTCTTCGTGAGCACCGTGAGAAAAATTCAAACGGAAGACATCCACACCCGCTTGAACGAGTTCCAGCAATTTAGAATAAGCGTTACACGCTGGCCCTACCGTAGCTACGATTTTTGTATTTTGATGATTGACAACTTCCATGAGTTGGGGGGGATTTATCATCTTTGACTTTTTTTGATTTGGGAAAATGGAAAGTCAAAGAATCAGTTTTCGAAATGTGATTTGAATGTTACTTTGCCTAATTTAGAAAGTCATAGTGATAGCATCGCAAAATAGCTTAGTGTAGCATCTACAATTAGGTAATGTAAAAGTACATTTCCTAATGGATTTATCAAAAGCTGAAATATAAAAAAGTATTGAAAAACTTTGGTTATACTAGGAGTTATGATTTATTTTGCAGCGCATTTTATTCATTAGGCGTGTTATTTTTCATCACATTGATTTTTTATTTCCTCTATTCCAAGTTGCTTAAAACGCAAGAAAAGTTAAAATAAGAGGGAATTTTTCAAGATGAAATAACAAGTTTCAAAAGCTTTATAATATGTCAGACATTTCAACAAGAGTCAACAAAATTATCATCGACAAATTAGGTGTTGACGAATCAGAGGTAGTAGCATCAGCAAGTTTTACCAATGATTTAGGAGCAGATTCTTTGGATACCGTTGAGCTGATTATGGAATTCGAAAAAGAATTTGACATTAGTATTCCAGATGAGCAAGCAGAGAAAATTTCTACCGTAGGAGATGCCATCGAATATTTGTCCTCAAAAGTAGAAGCCTAGACCTGCTTCGAGAACTCACGTGAAAATAACAGTTAGAGTTATTTAACCACATTCCACAAATCAGATGGGACTTCCTTTGGTTTGTGGTTTTTTTGTAAAAGCCATTCCAATCTTTTTTTGCATTTCAAATTTTCCCTACAACATAAGGAATGGTTCAATAATAAATTTACATTTTTTACTTGTTCTTTTTCCTGCCCACTTCAGGCAGATTGAAAAGCCTTGCCGCTGCCCTGCATCGCCTGCGTTTTTCGCCTTCCATAAGGAAAAAATAACTTCGCATAAAACGTAACCTTATTAATGTACTATTCCTGATTGCGTTAGTTTTTTATAGAAAAAACAGTTTGACCAAATGTTTAATCTTCAAAATCAAAAAATATGAGAAGGGTTGTCGTTACGGGTATTGGAGCCTTAACTCCGATTGGTAATACCGTTCCAGAGTATTTGGAAGGATTAAAAAACGGAGTAAGCGGTGCCAACCTCATTACTCATTTTGATGCCTCCAACTTTAAGACTCAATTTGCTTGTGAGGTGAAAGACTTCAACGTCGAAGACCACCTGCACAGAAGGGAAGCCAGAAGAATAGATCGGTTCACGCAGTTTGCGCTGATCGTCTCGGAAGAAGCTATCCAAGATTCGGGCTTAGACTTGGAGAAAATTGATTTGGACAAAGCGGGAGTGATTTGGGCATCTGGCATCGGGGGGTTGCGCACTTTGGAGGATGAGGTAGAAGCCTTCCAAGCAGGAGACGGCACTCCGAGATACAATCCCTTCGTCATTCCAAAAATCATCGGAGACATAGCGGCGGGGCACATTTCTATCAAGTATGGATTTCGGGGTGTGAACTACTCTACCGTATCGGCGTGTGCGAGTTCCTCCCACGCCATTAGCAATGCCTTCGATTATATTCGGTTAGGAAGAGCCGACGTAGTGATGACGGGTGGTTCGGAGGCTACCGTAACTAAACTTTGCATCGGTGGTTTTAACTCCATGAAAGCACTATCCACCCGCAATGATGATTTCAAAACTGCTTCCCGACCATTCGATTTGGATCGAGATGGATTTGTACTAGGAGAAGGTGCGGCGGGTATCGTCTTAGAAGAATACGAACACGCTAAGGCTCGGGGAGCAAAAATTTACGCAGAGATAGTCGGCGCTGGTGCCACGGCAGATGCACACCACATCACGGCACCACACCCCGAAGGACTAGGCGCAAGAAATGTGATGAAAATGGCATTAAGTGACGCAAAAATGAATCCTGAAGATATTGATTACGTAAATGTACATGGCACATCTACTCCACTTGGAGACATCGCCGAGACGAAAGCTATCCAACAAGTTTTTGGAGCGCATGCGTACCAGATGAACATTAGTTCTACCAAATCCATGACGGGGCATTTGTTAGGAGCAGCGGGAGCGATAGAAGCGGTGGCTGGTATTCTGGCAATTGCCAACGATTTTGTGCCACCTACGATTAACCATTTCACGGATGACCCAGAGCTAGATAATAAATTGAACTTCACTTTCAACGAGGCGCAAGGCAAAGAGGTAAAGGCGGTACTGAGCAATACCTTTGGTTTTGGGGGACACAACTCTTCTGTGATTTTTAAAAAAATCTAACTAACTTTGAGGGGAAATAAATTAGCCAACTTTTAATTCCCTCCCGTATCTAAACCAAAGCTGATCTCATTGAGCATAATTTGAAATATGTAGCACTTCGTTCAGTTAATTTTTTTTGATGTACGAACTGAATTTTGGTTATTAGGTTATTGTATCCAGCATCTTTTTTGACTGCACGAAGTGTATTATTATACGTCTAGGTTTTCTTAGCTTTTCCTCCAAAAAAAAGTTTTCAATCATATTTAGTCGAGTAATTTTTATTCGACGACCTACTTAATAGCCTGGTAGCCAAACATTTGTTTACCGAAAAAATTTAATTACCTTTTGAAATTCGTATTTAGGCTGTACAATTTTTATCTATCAAAAGATAAAAGTTTAGCCCGAAGAATGAAACGCTTGATTGGTTTTACGCCGTCTAAGCTATCTATCTTTAAATTAGCCTTCTACCACAAGTCTGCGGCTAACGAAAAGATGACCGCTATCACCAGTAATGAACGCCTTGAATACCTCGGTGACGCAGTACTAGGAACTATCGTTGCGGAATATCTTTTCAAAAAGTACCCGAACAAAAATGAAGGCTTTCTTACCAAGATGCGCTCCAAAATAGTGAAGCGCCAGTCACTCAACCAAATAGCCGACAAGATGGGATTGGATGTTATTCTTAACGAATACAACCAAACTCGATTGAGTCGCTCTATGTTGGGAAATGCACTCGAAGCACTTGTCGGTGCTGTTTATTTGGAGTGCGGATACGACGGAACGAAGCGGTATGTTGTTCAGAAGATACTGAGAGCATATCTAGATATTCACAGATTGGAAGAATACGACGATAATTACAAAAGCCAACTGCTGGAGTACTGCCAAAAAAATGGACAAGTAGTCACCTACAAAATGTTGGCGAAGTACAAATTTGACAAACGAGATCGCTTCAAAGTAGCGGTCATGGTTGATGGAAAAAAATTAGCTACTGCTGATGATTTTAATAAAAAGAGCGCAGAACAAACAGCTTCCGAAAAAGCGATGCACTCTTTGGGTTTGATTAACAAACTAAAAACTAAAAAGGCAAGAGCTAATGCCTAGCTTTAGATTTTTTCTCTAAAATAAAAAGAGCGCAATGATTTGGATTCATTGCGCTCTTTTTATTTTTGTGCGTGAGACAATGTGAAATGACAATGACAATGACAATAAGTAAAACTTAGACTACCTTGTGGACAACGCAGCAAATATTATCCTTTGCGCCTGATGCAGGAATTGCTCAGCGGGCGCAGGAATTAGCAACGGCTAGAAAGTGGCGCAACCTCCAAGCGAACGAACGCGCTATCTGGGGCGAATGTAAAAGTAGTGGGGCGACTTATTACTTGACGGCTGTTGATTTGAAGGGACCTGCCTTTAAGTGTAATTGTCCCAGTAGAAAATTTCCCTGCAAACACGCTATTGGCTTGTTGCTTTTGGTCGCGAATCAGTCGGATAATTTTCACATCACCAATGATCATCCCGAATGGGTAAAAGCATGGTTGGAGAAAAGGGATACTAAAAAGGTAGAAGAGAAAGATGAGGTGGCCGAGGAAATAGCGCAATACAAAAGGGAGGTAGCCAAAGCAAAAACCCGCTCAAAAAGAATGCTCCAAATGGAAGCGGGTATTGATGATCTGGAGATGTGGTTGATGGATACCATACGACAAGGACTGGCCTCGACCGAACGGCAGGGACACGCCTTTTGGAAAGACATTTCTGCTCGTATGGTGGATGCCAAGCTGGGCGGAGTCGGTAGAAGAATTGAATCTATGCAACTGCTGCAAGGTGGTAATGTCAACTGGGTGGATCGCATGCTTGCCCAAATGGCGGATCTGTATCTCGTGGCTAAGGGATTCCACCAACTGGAAAATTTACCCATGCCTTTGCAGCAGGAATTACTTTCAGTTGCCGGAGTGAATACCAAAAAAGACGAAGTACTAGAACAGCAAGGACTACGAGATGAGTGGATGGTCATGGGGCAAATCGAAGGCATAGAGGACAATTTAAATTTTAGAAGAATTTGGCTGCAAGGGCAACAAACGAATAAAAATGCTTTGTTGCTGGACTATGTTTGGGGAGACGCAGGTTTTCCGAATCATTTTCCTACGGGAAAGATTTTAAGAGCGGAACTGTGTTTTTATCCCCGTGCCTTCCAACTGAGAGCTATTCTAAAATTGCCATTCGAAATTTTGAATCAACCAAAAACGATGAGTGGGTTCTCTGATTTTCGGAGTTTTTCGGAAGCCTATTCGAAAGCACTTTTTGCGAATCCTTGGCTATTGGATTTTCCAGTTTGTTTTGAAAATGTAACCCCCATCAAAAATAAAAATCAACTATACCTCTTGGATACGCACCAACATCAAATCGAAGTTTTAGATCGAGATTTGATCGGCTGGAAATTATTAGCGATGAGCGGTGGCTACCCCATCAAAATTTTCGGTGAATGGACGGGAGAACTTTTTTTTCCACTAAGTGCAGAAGTTGATGGACGATTGGTTGCTTTCTAGGTAATCGCTTTTTTAGAAAAGTTACATCTTTCTGGGCTTTTTCTGCTCTTCTTCTTTCTTCTTTTCTTCCTCTGCCTCTTCTTGTGTTTTTGGTGAAAAAATTAGACCAGTACTGGAGTAGGAATCTCCGAAGGTTCTAGTCAAAACGACTACTTGGCGCATGGCATCTATCAGCTGATCTTTTTGCAATTCTTTCAAAGGATGTGTGAAAACACTAATGACGTAACCTTCGTACAAGCTGTATTTGGCATCCAACGCAGAATGAAAATTAGCTTCAAGCATCTCTTTCATTTGCCCTTCTTTCAATTCTTTCTCCGCTACTACGGGCGAAAATATCCGCATGCGATTATTTTTTTCGTCCG
>JBCCJE010000178.1:0-8423 GCA_039027925.1 Bacteroidota bacterium | reverse complement strand
TTTAAATTTGTGTTAAGGCAATTTGCAAGCCAAAATCAATGAAATAGCCTAATACCAAAAAGTGTAGCACAGGTTGTCCCTTTATTGAGTTTTCCGTTTCAATAAGTAAAGAAGGACAAAACAAACTGTACTATGAAATGCATAACCGTTTTAGCTCAACCGAAGTGTTAGGTTATTTTTTTATCAACTATTATTAACTAAAATTGTAAAAGATGAGTCCGCCATACCATTTCATCGCGGAGGTTGATTTTTTCCTTCGCAGCTATACCTCAACTGGTCTGATGTGAAAAAATTATTCGTTTTTTTTAGGTGCGTACAGTTGGTAATATTATTCATGGGAACCAGCCAATACCACATCAAGTAAAACCAAAATATCGAAGCTGTTATCGAAGTTTTCATTTATAGCTGGCAGTCCAATTTTTTCTCATCGACTATTAAAAAAATCTGAAAATCCCTAAAAGCCTGAATGATTTATCCCGAATTTTCATCTTGTAAAATTCGGGATATTTTGTTTACGGGAAGGATCATTATCACCTCTCACAAGAAATTAAGAATCTCTGCTACATCGGTTATGATCGTAGCACCGTGACTTTTTAAGCGTTCTGCTTTTTCGCCGTGGGCATAACCCAATACCTTCATTTTGGCGGCTTTGGCAGCTAGTACTCCCGCAGCACTATCCTCCACTACCATGCATTCTTCGGGTCGAAATCCCATTGTTTTGGCAGCCGTCAAAAATAGGGTCGGGTCGGGTTTCCATTTTTCTACTTGATATGCGCTGAAAATTTTACCTTCGAAAAAAGGATATAGATTGGTGAGTTTTAAGTTGAACTCTACTTTATAAATTGGTGCATTGGAAGCTACGCAAAAAGGAATCGCTAAATTTTCGACTATTGCGTGGATGCCCGATATGGGTTGCAGGTTCTTTTCAAATTCCTCAAAAGTTTTTTTTCGATAGACTGGCTCGAAGTCTTCGGGCAGTTTCTTACCAAGTTTTTTCTCCAAAAAGTCTTGGACAAAATTCAAGCTCGTCCCCGTAAATGTTTCTAGTGCCTCTTGGTTAGAAATGGGTACACCGAGTGCTCTAGCCAGTTGTGTAATGACCCCCGTAGAGATAGCTTCGGTATCCACTAGCACACCGTCACAATCGAAGATGATTAATTTTGGTTGCATTTTTTTTGCGCAAAAGTAAGGAATGGTTCAGTAATTTTTGAACACCCTACTCCGAAGGTGTTATCAAAGCATGCGCTCTAAACAATTACTAAATTTTTAATTTTTTGAAAAAGGTAGTTATCTCTACGATTTCTTTTACTTTTGGAATGGAGAAGAGAGATGAGAAAAGAGAGGATGGAAGAACTCAAACTATTCTATTGTAGAAGTAACGTAAAACAATTCATAAAATTTGAGATTTACCGCTCACTTCCCTTGTCTCTCTTCTCTCTTCCAAATCATATCAAATCTAAATACATTATGAGAGTAACCATTTTATTTTTTTTGTTATCCCTGCTGAGTTGTGCAGTAGGTCAAGGTCAAGAAAAAACAGATACCGCAATGGATACCTTAGCGCAATTGCCTTTTCGTGAAATTCCCGAAGCCCCCAACAGCTACACCGCCGAGGGAGTAGCTGCTCGTATGATAGATGGATTAGGTTTTCGATATTATTGGGCTACTATTGATCTAAGAGATGAAGACTTGAATTTCAGACCGGGCGAAACCAACCGAACCACACTAGAGACACTAGAGCATATTTACAATTTATCCAAAACCATCAGGAACGGAACGGCTAATACACCTAACATCAGAGGTGGTGATAGTGAAAAGAAAAAAATGAACTACGCTGAACTGCGAAAGGCTACGCTCGAGAATCTGAAAGCAGCTAGTGATCTCCTCCGAGGTAAGGAAGCGCAACTAGAGCATATGAATATCATTTTCCAAAGAGGAGAACGTCAGTCCGAATTTCCATTCTGGAATATGATAAATGGTCCCATCGCTGATGCTCTCTGGCACGCCGGACAAGTGGTCAGCAACCGAAGAGCCTCAGGAAATCCTCTCCCTCCCGGCGTGAGTGTTTTTACGGGAAAAACGAAGCAGTAGGGGGAGAATTTACCCCCTACCTATATATTGTAATATCTCCAGTTTTCCTGATCGTCGCACCGGTCAGATGGCAAGGAAACGACATGTAGTAAATATATACACCCGATGGGACTTTCTTGCCGTCGGATCTACCGTCCCAGCGATCGTTAATATCTTTGGACTCGTAAACCATTCCACCCCATCTATCAAAAATTTGTAGTGCGTAATTTTCGATAATCAAGGCATTAGAATAATTAATTACCAAGTCATCATTGTTGCCGTCATCGTCGGGTGTAAATACGTTAGGCACACCGATCATGTCTGCGGAGCAGTAATCAAATAAGGTCACCTTGGTCGTCAACACTCGCTGGCAGCCCGTAAATAAATCTCTGACGGTGACGGAGTAAGTGGTGTTTTCGTTGGTATTTACCGTTGGATTTGGACAGTCCGTGCAAGACAATCCATCCGCTGGAAACCATTGGTAGGTATAGTCAGAGTTGGCATTTCCCTCTATCTCCAGCAAGAGGGGTTCGTCTTCGAATTTGACATATTCGGGCGATAGATACAGCGCTGGGAGTTCAATATAATTCATCATAACTTCTACGGTATCTGGTTCGCAAGTGGCTAGCTGAGCGATAACCGTAAAGGAACCACTCTCCGTAGGAAAGGCAATCGGATTCGAGATGGTAGGATCAGATAGTCCTTCGGCGGGTAGCCATTCGTAACTGTCGGCTAAGCCAGTAACCTCCAAGAAAGCGGTATCCCCTGCACACACAAATTCGTCAACTGCTTCGATCTCCGTTTTGGAGATCACTTCTACCGTTATGGAATCTCGGAGCACACAATCTCCCGTGGTAATTGTAAAATTATAAGTAGTTGTTTCCGTCGGAGTAGCCAATGGATTTTGGGAAGCAGCATCATCCAAAGTGGCAGCGGGTGACCAAGCAAATACTGGATTCAAACTCGTAGGCGCAAAATACTGCCCGTAGAGGATGGTGGTTTCACCTCTACAGATGGTTTGGTCGTCTCCGGCGTAAATGTTTTGCTCCGTCAAGATATTAATCCTCACGGTATCCCTAATTTCACAACCTTCATCCGTAGTAACTTGTGCCACAAAATCCGTAGTGACAAATGGACTAGCTACGGGGTCAAAACAATTAGAGCAATTAAGTCCATCCGAAATAATCCAAAGGGGATTACTACCCGTATTGATGTGGAGTTGAGCCGTATCGCCTGCACATATTGACCTATCTTCTCCCAGAAAACTTTGGTTTTGGTCTATCACTTCGACGGCGACGGAATCCACACTAGAGCATCCCGCATTATTGGTTACTGTCACTGTGTAAGTAGTACTCATCTCGGGTGAAGCAATTGGATTCAGGCAATTATCATAGCACGTCAGCCCCGCTTGGCTATCATCCCAAGTGTAAGAAAATACATCTGTACCACCATCCACAAACAATTGAATCACATCATTGACGCACATGGTAGTATCATTGGATACCGTGATTACAGGGGCATACTCAGGTCTTACATCCACTTGAATCGTTACCGTAGTTTCACATCCTTCGGCATTTACCGCCACAAAAGTATAAGTAGTCGTGTCCGTCGGATTTGCCCTCGGATTAAGACAATCTGTACAGCTCAGGGATGGGGAATTTTCCCAATAATAATTCACACCCGTAGGGTCACTAATAAAGATCGCCGATAGATCGGTAAATTCACCTATACAAATATTTTGATCTCCCGTTAGTTCTACTTCGGGTCGAGCGGTAACATTAATGGTTTGGGAAACACTATCCTGACAGCCTACGTCGGAGGTCACTATTAGCGTGGCTTCGTAGCTTGATCCTCCAATGTAAGTATGAGATGGTGCTTCCAAAAAGGTTTCGTAACCATCACCAAACTTCCAATGTCTATTTTGTATCACCCCATTGTCCACGGTGGACATGTCCGTAAATTGGACTTGTAGCGGTTCACACCCAGCATTATCGGACACCATAAAGGCAGCTTCGGGTACTGCGCCTATCCTGATAAAATCATACTTCGTGAGGGTATCGGTACAGTAAGCGTTCTCTGCGATTAAAGTAACATCGTATTTTCCGGGACCATCAAACGTGACCGTTGGGTCGAAGCTAGTAGAGACCGCAGGATCACCGCCTTCAAATGCCCATTGCAAACTACTGACTGGCCCTGTAGAGTTGAGTAAGTTGAAAAATGTAACTGGATTGTTCACATCGCACAAAATATTTTCAGTCGCCTGAAAATCTAATGACAACTCTGGTACAAAAAAACTATCCTCTGATTCTAAAATACGCAGACAGCCCGCCGGATCTATGATGGCCAGCTTAGGTCGGTAAGTACCTTCCGAGGTGTAAATATGTACGGTGGTATCTGTACTCACATTGAGAATTGTATCCAGAGGAGAGCCATCGTCATAATCCCATACGTAGGTGAAGTTGCCCTGTGACTCGGCGTAGAAAGTTACTGCCATTGGGGCGCAACTGGTGTCTATGTCAAAAGTAAAATTACCGAGTGGACCATCCAGCACGATCAACCCCTGACTATTGAGTGTATCCGAACAAAATGCAGTAGAATTGGCAATGAGTTGGACATCATAAACGCCCGGAATCGTATAAATATGTGACGGATTTTCTGCATCCGACAGACCACCGCCATCCCCGAAGTTCCATTGATAGCTAGACGAATGAAGAGATTGATTTTCAAAATTTACAATCAAAGGAGGACACGTCGCAAAGCTAGTATCTGGTGTAAAACTAGCTATTGGATTGGAGATGACCACTTGGTCAGTTAAGCAAGTAGTATTCGTACATCCGTATTCGTCGGTGACGGTTAGGCAAGGGGTATAAATTCCCTCCGTGATATAATTATGCGTCGGATTTTTTTCGGTAGAAGTATTGCCATCTCCGAAATCCCAGAAATGGGTTAAGGAATTACCCGCAGAGTTATTGTTAAACGAAATCGGGTAGGTCGTACAACTCAATGTATCCATCGTAAAAGCTGCCGTCGGATTGGTTACCTCTACGGCGTCCTGAATTTTTCGAAAATAAGAACACCCCCAATCATCAATCACCCTTAGCCTTACGGGATGGATACCTACGTCGGCAAAAGTGTGAGTGACAGTTTGACCCGTGGCAGTCGCTGAATTTTCGAAAGTCCAATTCCATTGAATGTTATTTGCAAAAAGATTAGTTGCGGTCTCCGTAAATGTTACCTCAAAAGGCTGGCAGCCTCCCACCTTATCGGGCGTAAAACTCACCTCAATATCATTAACCCAAATAGTATCCGTAAAAATAGAAGTATGCACACATCCATTGACATCCGTTACTTTTAATTTAATATCTGTATAAATTCCGGGATTATTAAAAGTCAGACTTGGCTGATCCGCATTAGTCCCCGAAAAATTGATACCCGCTCCTGACCAACTATATTCCGCAGCGTGTATAGAGTTATCTATGGCAGTAATGGTCATCGGAACACATCCCCTCGTTTCCGATACTTGAAAACTCGAAATGGGATCGTGAATGTAAATAACTCTTTTCCTTTCGTGTTGGCAGCCCGTAGCAAAATTAAAGGTAGTCAACTTTACGGTGTAAGTACCCGTATCGGGATAGGTGAAGGTTGGAAATTCCAATGTAGAGGTATCCGTATCCAAATTGACCACGCCAAAATCCCAGTAAAAAGAATCTGCTCCGATGGAGTTATTATTTACACTGATACTAAATTTATCCGAACAATCTTGAACTACGTTAAAAATGGATTTGGGCGCATTGACTTGTATGTAATCATCTATGGTCAGTACATCAGTACAACCATTATCTGATGCCATCAAAGTAATGCTGTAGGATCCTGTATCTTTAAATGATTTTGTGGGATGTTGCTCTAGGCTTTGACTTCCATCCCCAAACTGCCAAGACCATTCGTCCACGTAAGGAGAAGATAAATCGTTGAATTGGATAACTTCCTGTACACAAGCCACTACTGGGCTAGCGTCAAAATTGACTAACGGATCAGCACCTACACAGATCGCTTCGGAAAATACTCTAGTATCCACACAACCCAACTGATTAGTCACCGTCAGCACCAGATCAAAACAACCCGTATCCACCACACTAAAGCTAGGTACTTGATCGGTAGAAGTGAGTGTGCCCGATGGGGCAGTAATTTCCCAAAGCCAATTCGTGATGGGAACAATCGAGGAGGAGTTATCAACTGGCCCCACCGTCAGGGGAGTACATCCCGAAAAGTTGCTCTGAATAACTTTGGCTTTTGTTTTCTCTATCTGAATAGAAATAGTATCAATCTTACTCTCGCATCCCTTATCATCCACTACGGTAAGGCTTACGTCAAAATTTCCAAAATTATTATAAGCGTGCGTTGGATTTTGCTGGGTACTCGTATTGCCATCCCCAAAGTCCCAATACCAAGAAACTGCCGTATTTGAAATTCCAGTAAAATTGACCTCGTGGGGTAATTCACATCCGATGGAATTGTCATTGCTATAATTGACATCGGGTAATCCGAATACTTCCACTTCCGTAGTGGATACGGCAAAGGTAGCGCATCCCTGTACACTTCTCGTTAAGGTAACGGTGTAGATACCGGGTTCTTCGTAGATATGAGTAGGACTGTTGGCCGCAGAAGGGGTCGAGCCGTCTCCAAAATCCCAAATTTTATCAGCAGTAGATTCAGGAGAGTCATCCGAAAAAGTAACCGATAAGTTTTCACATCCCGAATCAGGCGTAAACGAAAATTCTGTCGTTCGACCTATCGTAATGTAATCCGCCAAAATCAAAGTATCTCTACAGTCAGTATCTGCATTTTCTCCAATAATTGTAACTGTATATTTTCCTTTTTGGGTGTATAACACGGGCGGTGGAGAGACACCAATGTAGGTACTCCCATTTCCCAAATCCCAAAAATAGGTCATATTAGTTTGTACATTATCATTTTGAAAATTAACGGAAAACGGAGGTTCACATTTAAAATTTTCGTCGGCGTGCACCTCTACATCTGTGGGTTCGAATGTTTCAATAAAACTATTTTTCTGGATACTATTGCTACATCCTTTGTCATCCGTCACAGTCAAGCTCACATCATATTCGTCGGCAAGATTGTAAACACTCATGGCATCTGGCGACGATCCTCCACTAGAGACCACTACGCCCGCTGTACCATTGAGGCCCCAAATGTACTCTGTAATGTTGGGCGACCCTGTGTAATCATAAGCTACGGTCAGCGGAATACATCCCTTATTGGGCGTGGCGATAAAGTCTGGTTGAGGCAATGGATTTATTATGACAAAATCAGGCTTACAAAGCGTCTCCGTGTTGCCGTCGCTATCTGTTACAGTAAGGCAAATCTCGTAACCACCCGGAGATCCAAATATTCTTCCTTGGCATTCGCTGGTAGAAGTGATGCCTCCTAAGTTCCATGACCACGCTACAATATTTCCAGCGGTGGAGGAAGAGTTATCGCAAAAATTCACTTGGAGTGATCCACATCCTTCGGTTTGGTCGGCGGTGAAGTCAACTGTGATTTGACTAGCAGCACCTAGGCAGCTAAGACCAAATACAGCCACCAATAACAATCGTAGAGTTATTGACATTTCAATTATCCTTTAAAAAATTAAAAATAAATAATCAATGTTTTAAATATGTCACGGGGGGCTTCGTAAACTTATTTCTTGAATAGGAAAAATAAAATAACGGATATGGACAGGGATTCAGATTACTGGGGATCAATCTTTTGAAGGTTCATTCGGAGAAGAAATTTAGAAAATATTTATTCTATTTTTTCGCCGTTGAGATATATCCGTAGGGAGTTGAGAGGATTATAATAACTACAATTTTATTGGATTTCACATTTCGAATTGTCCCAAAATCACATCTTTTGTGACACCTAATTTCTGCCAACTTCGTCGTCGTATTACTTTTTTGCGTAAGGTGTTTTTTGTAAGGGAGGAAAAATTGTAGCAAGTAGCGTCTTGCAAAAATGTTACCGTAAAAAACTGGTTTACAGTTTTTTACGAATATTTCTCATCAATAAGGATTTTTACTAGCGAATGACATATGAACGACGTGGATTAGAGATTACACGGTTGTATTTTAGTTAAGAAGAACAACCAAAATTTTCATATGCAATTATGTTGTTATGGGAGTGGTGGAGAGGGTTGAGTCGAATGTCGTCAACTAAGGAATGGTTCAATAATAACTTTACATTTTCTACTTGTTCTTTTTCCTTTCTGCTGCGTTGATCCCGAGTACTCGGGACGCTGATGCCCTGCATCGCCTGCGTTTTTCGCCTTGCATAAAGAAAAAATAACTGCGCAT
>JBCCJE010000177.1:0-8438 GCA_039027925.1 Bacteroidota bacterium | reverse complement strand
AGGAAACCTTCCTTGTTGGCCACATTCTTACATTGTTTCCCTTCGTCTTCCAAATTTCGCAGAAGAAAGGGAGTACAAGAGTCTTTCTTTAGGTATTTGCTTGCTAGACGTTGGCACAAAATGCCTACTCCGAAGGAAGTCTTCGTTCAGTAAGTTGTATTTTAAAAATTCAAGGATGTCGGGTTCGTCATCAACTAAGAGAATTTTTACCGTGGAATTTTTCATTAATTATTTGAATGTCAAATTTTTGAGTATGACCAAATTTAAATGAAATGTAAAAAACCGAAAGATTTGTCAAGAAAAATAATGAGGACTTAATATTGAATTAACTTTTAGGGGGACATCGGGAAGCATGGCTTAACACAGTTTTTAAACTCGGAAGAGTTTTTTTTTTCGTATTAACTTTTTGTAAAATATTTTTGGTTCTGTAAAAACACAGTTAACATATGGGGCTTTTTATATTCAGATACTTAACCATTTGTTAGCATCGCATTCAGCTACTGTTAATTTAGTGAAAATACATTTGTGCTGACATTAAAATCATCACTAATAAATTTTCTAAACTAATAAATTATGAACAGAAAGTTCTACACGCTTTTGGCACTTTTATTCTTGTTTGCTACAAATGTATCTGCGCAAGTAACTATAACAGATGCCGACCTTGAAGGAGGTCAAACTTACAACTGGACGGCTGATACAGAGTATATCCTTGATGGGTATGTCTATTTGGAGCCTGGTGGAGTTTTGAATATTGAGCCAGGAACAGTTATCAAAGGAAAAGAAGCACCAACGGTTATGGGTGAAGTTTCCACTTTAATTATTACCAGAGGAGCTCAAATTTTTGCTGAGGGAACGGCAAGTAATCCTATCGTTTTTACAACTGATGGTGATGATGGCAATCTCGATGAGCAAGACAATGGGCTCTGGGGAGGGCTAGTTATTTTGGGGAGTGCAGAGATCGCTCGCCCAGGAGGAACTGATGTTATCGAAGGTATTCCAGTTGATCCTCAAAATAGAACCGAGTATGGTGGGGGAGCTAACCCTAATAATGCCGAAAGTTCAGGAGTTTTAACTTATGTTTCTATTAGACACGGTGGAGCTGAATTAGCGCCAATGAATGAGATTAATGGTCTAACACTTGGAGGTGTTGGGTCGGGTACTTCTATTGATTTTATCGAAGTATTTGCGAATTCAGATGATGGCATCGAGTGGTTTGGTGGAACTGTAAATGTAAAACACGCAGTAGTTGCTTTTTGTGGTGATGACGGAATGGACTATGATTTTGGATGGAGAGGAAAAGGACAATTCTGGTTTGTTATTCAAAGAGAAGATGAAGGTAATCATGCTGGTGAGCACGACGGCGCGAACCCTGATGGACAAACCCCGTTTTCTAAACCAGAGATTTATAATGCGACTTATATTGGATCTGGCGTAGGGGCTTCTAATGTTGATAATGATTTTGTTTTCTTATTCAGAGACAATGCAGGTGGGACTTATGCTAACAGTATCTTTACGGATTTTGCTGAAAAGGCTATTAATGTAGAGGATTTGGATGTAGGATCTACCGATCCTGATTCTAGAGATAGAATGTTAGCAGGTGATTTAGTATTATCAAACAACTTTTGGTTTGGATTTGGCGACGGTTCTAACTTGAATGATTTAGTGGCAACTTATCCTAATGGTGATGATCCAACTGCTCAGTACGTAGTAGATCACCTAGTAAACAATGCTAACCAATTAACTGATCCTCAAATAGCTGGAATTTCAAGAGAACCAAATATGCAGTTGGATCCAAGATTGAATGCTGGTAGTCCTGCGTTAACGCTCGGAACAACAGTACCACAAGATGGATTTTTTGATAATGTATTTTATCATGGAGCATTTAACAACTCCACTAACTGGGCATTAGGTTGGACTGCTTTAAGTGAGAAAGGATATTTTGGTGATTTAGTTACTCCTGTGCAAGGTGGCGTTATTTGTGTAACAGACAACGATCTATTAGGGGGACAAACTTATAACTGGACAAATGATAATACTTACTGCTTAGATGGATATGTTTACTTAGAGACAGGTAGTACACTAAATATTGAACCTGGAACTGTTATTTATGGAAAAGAAGTTCCTTCAAATGCTGGAGAAGTTTCTACTTTGGTAATTACAAGAGGAGCAACTATCAACGCTGTTGGTACTGCTACTGAGCCTATTATCTTTACGGCTGAAAGTGTTTGGGATGGATCCATAGATGGTGATGTAGATGTGAACGGACTCTGGGGAGGATTAGTGATTTTAGGAAATGCTGAAATCGCGAGACCTGGGGGAACTGACGTAATCGAAGGTATTCCAGAGGATCCTCAAAATCGAACAGAGTATGGTGGTGGAGCTAATCCAGACAATACCGATAATTCTGGTACGTTGAATTATGTTTCTATTCGACACGGTGGAGCGGAATTAGCACCAATGAATGAGATCAATGGATTGACTTTAGGTGGTGTCGGATCAGATACAGAGATTGATTTTGTAGAAGTATATGCTAACTCTGATGATGGCATTGAATGGTTTGGTGGAACAGTTAATGTTAAGCACGCCGTTGTTGCTTTTTGTGGAGATGACGGAATGGATTACGATTTTGGATGGAGAGGAAAAGGGCAATACTGGTTTGTGATTCAAAGAGAAGATGAAGGAAATCACGCAGGTGAGCACGACGGGGCAAATCCAGATGGACAAGCACCATTCTCCAAACCTGAAATTTACAATGCTACGTATATTGGATCAGGTGTAGGAGCTTCTAATACGGATAATGACTTTGTGTTCTTATTTAGAGATAACGCAGGTGGGACTTACGCTAACAGTATATTCACAGACTTTGCTGAAAAAGCAATTAATGTAGAAGACTTAGATGCTGGTTCTACTGATCCTGATTCAAGAGATAGAGTTTTAGCTGGTGATTTAGTATTGAAAAATAACGTTTGGTTTGGATTTGGAGATGGTAGCGATCTTGCTGATTTAGTAGCAACTTATCCAAATGGAGATGATCCTTCTGCTCAATATTTGATCGATCACTTAGTGAATAATACCAATTTATTAAATGATCCTGAGATTGCAAGTATTGATAGATCAGCAGGTAGTATGATGCTTGATCCAAGATTGGACGGAACTAGTTTTGCCCTAAGTGCAGGTGATATTCCTACTGATCCTTTTTTCGATGTAACTTCTTACCACGGAGCATTTGACAATACCAACAACTGGGCTAGATCATGGACTGCTTTAGAAGAGTATGGTCATTTTGGAGATTTGGTAGAGCCTGTTACTGGACAAACTATCTGTATTCAAGATGGGGATTTACTTGGAGGACAAACTTACAACTGGACTAAAAATAATATCTACTGCTTAGATGGGTATGTGTATTTGGAAGCAGGGGGTGTTTTAAATATTGAGGCGGGAACTGTGATTTACGGAATGGAGTCTCCAACTACTAGTGCAGGTGATGTTTCCACCTTGATTATTACTAAAGGAGCACAAATTTTTGCGGAAGGTAATCCTGCCGAGCCAATTATTTTTACAGCAGAAGGGGTTGTAGATGGATCTATTGCTAATCCAGATGAGCAAGACAACGGATTATGGGGAGGATTAGTGATCTTAGGAGAAGCTGAAATTGGAAGACCTGGAGGAACAGACGTAATCGAAGGAATTCCAGCAGATGCACAAAACCGTACAGAGTATGGTGGTGGTGCCAACCCTAATAATAATGATGATTCTGGTTCATTAAAATATATCTCTATCCGGCACGGTGGCGCAGAACTAGCACCCATGAGTGAGATCAATGGTTTGACACTTGGTGGTGTCGGATCAGGTACTGAAATTGATTATGTTGAAGTCTTTGCCAATTCTGATGATGGCATTGAGTGGTTCGGCGGTACCGTTAATGTAAAACACGCCATCGTTGCTTTTGCGGGAGATGACGGAATGGACTATGATTATGGATGGAGAGGAAAAGGACAATACTGGTTTGTGATCCAAAGAGAAGATGCTGGTAACCATGCTGGTGAGCATGATGGAGCAAACCCAGATGGACAAAATCCATTTTCTAATCCTGAGATATACAACGCTACCTATATTGGTTCTGGAGTTGGAGCATCCAATGTGGACAACGATTTTGTATTCTTATTTAGAGACAATGCTGGTGGTACTTACGCTAACAGTATATTTACAGAGTTTGCTGAAGATGCGATAAACATTGAAGATTTGCCCGCTGCTTCAACCGATCCTGATTCTCACGACCGATTACTGGCTGGCGATTTACAATTACTAAATAACTATTGGTACCAATTCGGAGGTGGAGACAATCTGAGTGATGTAGTAGCCACCTACGCAGATGGAGATGATCCAGACGCTTCGGACGTAGTTGATCATTTGGTAAACAACAATAATATCTTCGGAAATATGGAAGCACAGAATCCACAAATCTGTGGAATTAGTAGAGTTGCAGATGGGGGATTATATCCTCTCTTAGGGCCAAGCAGCCCTGCTATCACGGGAGGTATTACGCCTACTGATGCTTTCTTTGATAATGTAACTTATCATGGTGCTTTCGATCAGAATAACAATTGGGCAGCTAACTGGACTGCACTCGAAGAGTATGGTTATCTTGCTAGTTCTTGTAGTGTTGTATCCACTAATGATCTGTTTGATGAAAACCAAGGTTTCATTCTAAATCAAAATACGCCCAATCCGGCCATAGATATTACTACGTTTGAATATACTGTTCCTGTGAGTTCGGATATTCTCATAGAGTTGTACGATCTCAATGGTAAGCGATTGAAAACATTGGTAAATGACGATGTCTATGCGGGAACGCATACCGTTGATTTGAGTGTATCAAACTTTGCCAACGGAACTTACTTCGTCACCTTGACTTCCAATCAGGTTGTCTTGGTTCGCAAAATGACAGTAGTAAAATAATTTCTTCGGAAAAAGATAAAATAGAGCTACGCCAAGTTGTAAAATTTGGCGTAGCTTTTTTTTTGGTTAGTCGGAGCGGGTAATTTCAAATTCCCCGCTCCGTTTTTTCAAAAGCCCTTCTCTCCTAGGGAAATATAAAAATCCACCACCTCTCTACTAAACTCTAAACTTCCCCTTACAATTTTATTCCTATCTACCGGGAGAAATCAGTATTTTTATTTTCAAAAAATAAAGCTATTCAGTTTTTGTTCAGTTGAGTTGTTTCAACAAGTCAAGCAATAGAGATACATTCATGGAAATAAGATAGAAAAAGAAATGAGCCATCATCACGACGTACTTCGTTCCAGCAATCGGGATTTGCAAAAGGTAGAAAAGCAGATGGACCGACGGCAGTTTTTGACCAAAACCTCTTTAGGATTAGGGGCATTAGCATTGGGTTCATTGCTAGGGACCACGAGGCTAAAGGGAAATGCAACTTCTACCAAAAACGCCATGCCCGCTTTGAATGACAATGTTTTAACGGACTTGCCGCATTTTGCGCCCAAGGCGAAGCGCATAGTCTATCTTTTCCAGAGTGGCGGTCCCTCACAGTTTGAAACATATGATTACAAACCTAAGCTATATGAATTGTTCGGGCAGGATTTGCCAGAGAGCGTTCGTAAAGGACAGCGGCTGACGGGGATGAGTGGTTCGCAGTCTTCTTTACCCATTGTTCCTTCTTTATACAAATTTGACCAATACGGAGAAAGTCGGGCGTGGGTAAGTGAACTGATGCCCTACACCGCCGAAATGGTGGACGATATTTGTTTTATCAAATCCATGTACACCGAGCAGATCAACCACGATCCCGCCATTACTTTTTTTCAAACGGGACATCAACTCCCCGGTCGGCCTTCCATCGGAGCGTGGGTAAGTTATGGCTTGGGTTCTGATAATGACAACCTGCCTACCTTCATTACTTTGGTAGCTAAAAAAGGAGGTGGTCAACCTTTGTACGCTCGACTTTGGGGCAACGGATTTTTACCTACCGAGCATCAGGGCGTTCAGTTTCGTTCGGGCAAAGACCCCGTGTTATTTTTAAATAATCCAGAAAACTACGATGGGCAGGATCGAGCGAGAATGTTGAATTATTTGAAAAAACTCAACCAAATCCAACACGATACTTACGGCGATCCCGAAATTAATGCCCGTATAGCACAGTACGAAATGGCTTTCCGTATGCAAACCTCCGTACCCGAAATAACTGATCTTTCGGATGAGCCTGAATATATTTTTGATATGTATGGAGAAGAAAGTCGTGATCCCGGAACTTATGCCGCTAACTGTCTGCTCGCAAGACGATTGTTAGAAAAAGGGGTGAAGCTTGTACAGCTGTATCAGCGAGGTTGGGACCACCACGTTGGATTACCGGGCGGCATCAGGAAGCATTGTAAGATGACGGATCAACCTACGGCTGCTTTGCTCAAAGATTTGAAGCAACGAGGAATGTTGGAAGATACCTTAGTGATTTGGGGGGGAGAGTTTGGTCGTACTGTTTATTCTCAGGGAAAACTGACAGCCAATAGTTACGGACGCGATCATCATCCACGATGCTTCACCATGTGGATGGCGGGGGCAGGGGTGAAGCCCGGAATTACTTACGGAGCTACGGATGATTTTAGTTACAATATCACGCAAGATCCAGTTCATGTGCACGATTTTCACGCTACGCTACTGCACTTGATGGGCGTTGATCACGAGCGGTTGACATTTAAGCATCAAGGTAGAAGATTTAGATTGACGGATGTACACGGGCACGTAGTGAAAAGTATATTGACATAGTTTGCATGCTCATAGTCTGACTTCCCGTCAGCCTATGAATTCTGGGATTAAAGATTAAATTAGTTTACAGGCTGACAGGAAGTCGAATGTCGTCAACTTAAGAATTTGTTCTAATGAGGTTATCCTAAATCACCACCCTAGGTCTAATAAATTCAAAGAAAACTGCGAGGGGAATTTGAAATTACCCCCGCAGACCGCCACTAAGTTGACGACATTCGATAGGAAGTCAGACTATAAATGCGCGATGTTAATTCATAGGCTAACAGGAAGTTAGACTATGAGTATGCAAAATTCATAGGCTGGCGGGAAGCCAGACTATGATAAAGTATTAAAAATGAAAAATCGACGAAACTTTATCAAAACTTCAGCGAACGCTGCGCTAGGCACTATCGCTTTTCCTACCCTAAGTGCTGCCGTAGGTCGGCACAAAAGAAGCTCCACTCAGGAAGTCATTCTCGGTCACGGCGATTACCAATACAAACTGCACACAAATTGGGCGCAGGTTGGAGCACTACGTAATCCTTTACTCAACTGCCACGAGATGGTCATGGACAGCAAAGGACGATTGATTATGATTGGCGACCATACCGCAAATAATATTTTAATTTTTGATAAATCTGGAAAATTATTGGACTACTGGGGCACTGCTTACCCCGGAGGTCACGGTCTCACCTTGAACGAGGAAGGAGGGGAAGATTTTTTGTATCTAACGGACTCGGGTTGGTACGTCAATCGGAGAGGGGAACTCACTCGCCACAACGGTAGAGTAACCAAAACCACGCTGGATGGTAAAGTGATTTTTGACATCGGTCATCCTCAAACAATTGGAGTGTACGAGGAGGGCGATCATTTTTGTCCAACTGAAGTGGCGGTTGCACCCAACGGAGATATTTATGTGGCCGATGGTTACGGTAAAGATTTTATTTTGCAATACGATTCCAAGGGGCAATTTATTCGAAAATGGGGCGGTCACGATAACGCAGACAAAAATTATAATTTGCACAATGCCCACGGTGTAACAATAGATTTACGAGATAAAAATAACCCCCAATTAATTTGTTCTTCCCGCAACGAAAACGCCTATAAGTTTTTTACCTTGGAAGGTAAATACGTGAGGACATTACATCTAACAAATATGTACGCCTGCCGAGCAGTCTTGGACGACAACAATCTGTACGCAGGAGTTTGCTGGTCCATTCCCGAGGGGGAAACAAAATTTGATTGGTTGGCGCACACGGGATTTATTACGGTCTTGGAGGGCGACAAAGTGGTCTCTAACCCCGGTGGTACGCCACCCGAGTACAAAAATGGTGAGCTTCAACCTGCGTACCAATTATCCCAAAAACCCATCTGGCACGGACACGATGTCTGCGTAGATGAGGATAAAAATCTGTACGTCTGCCAATGGAATGCTGGCAGAACAGCACCGTATAAACTGGAAAGAATCTGATGTAGGGTTGAAGATTATGGATTGTCCTAATGCTCGAAAAATTGAATAGCTTAAAATCTTTATGGAGACTATATATAGCTAAGACAGGTATTTTATAAGAACCCATTAATACATTTTCCAGCTAATGTCCAAAAGTGAAGTTGATTTATAAAAAAACCGAAATGACAATTTCCACCAAGTCCTATTTATTTTTTCTTTATTGTTTTTT
>JBCCJE010000176.1:0-8453 GCA_039027925.1 Bacteroidota bacterium | reverse complement strand
TTTGCTAATTCCAAAGTCGCTTCGATAACTTTATCTCTAAAAATTTTAACCGTCAAACACGCAATAAATAATTTGTTTGCCTTGGCTTTGGCTTACGCGTCAATAATTTTTAGATCTGACTCTTTTCTTTCTCTGTCCAACTTAAATTCGTACTGAAATGCCAATTGCTCTTCTTGTAATTTTTGCTCGATGGCTGCTTTTAGATTGTCAGGAAGTGCTACTTCTCTGATGAGCACCCGATCCAATTCGATGTGCTTTCTCGCTACCGCTGATTTTGTTCTTTCCTCTATTTCCGTTTGGATAGCCTCCCGCTTGGTGGAGTATAATTCTTCTGGTAGGTACTTACCGATTACCTCTCTGGTAGCAGAACGAATCTCTGGTCGAATAATCCGATCCAAGTATTGCTCACCGACCTCCCCGTGGAGATAACCCAATTTGCCTTCGAGCGGCTTGTAAAAAAATGATAACTCAACGATGATGGTCAGTCCATTCTTGGATAAGACAGACATTTTTTCGAAGGCTTCTTGAAATCGGACATTGTACGGAATCAATCTATTCCAGGGAGCAATCACGTGGAATCCCTCTCCGTACACTTTTTCTTTGTCCAATCCTCCTCCAAATCGCTTAAATATAATGGCTTTTTCTCCTGGTTCTACTGTCTTAAAAATACTTCCCGACAACGTGAGGAGTACCACTAAAGCAAAAAATGCCATAACTCCGAAGCTGATTAATTTTCCTTGATTAGCTGCTTGGCTCATATTTATCTATGTTTTATTTTAAAAAATTTAATTAGGTTTCGTTTAATTTTGAATAAATGAAAAGCGCAACAATGGTACAAATTTTCGTATCATCTAGTTTACAGTTTTCTATGAAAAGTACCCGAATATAGATGTTCGATCAGTTTTGCGATTAAAAATAAATTATTTTTATCTCAATTTTAAAAATGAAACAACCCTATTTTGAAAAATTCTCACATTAGTAAAAATTGGATGACCTTGAATAAACTTTTTTTTGAAGTGTCTCCTCTTTTTTTTCGCTGTCTCTGGTGTACGCTTTTCCTATTATCTATAACCGACATCCATGCCCAAAGTTCAGATCAGGAGAACAACGAAAAAATTCCTTTTCTTCAACCTGCCGACACCTTACACAGGGGAAGATTTTGGACTTGTTCTGCCATTGGCGCAACGATCTACGGGTCTGCGGTCATTGGGTTGAACCAAATTTGGTACGCCGAAACCGAGCGTAGTTCTTTTCAATTTTTCAATGACTGGGGAGAATGGCGACACGTGGACAAAGCAGGGCACGCTTTCACAGCGTATAACTACGCCAACTGGATGTTTACGGGCGCAAGGTGGACAGGAATGAAAAGACGAAATGCGATGTGGACGGCGGCGGGCTTGAGTTTTTTTCTACAAGGCACCGTAGAGATGATGGATGCCTACTCCGCCAAGTGGGGTTTTTCGATGCCCGACATTGCGTTTAATACTTTGGGGGCTGGATTATTTGTGGCGCAGGAATTAGCTTGGCAAGAGCAACGCATCGTGATGAAAGTTTCCTCGACCGTACCCACTTATCCTACAGATATTATCACTTCGGTGGATGGTGCTAACACTATCACTTACCGAGAACGCGCACATAGTCTGTACGGAAAAAGATTCCCAGAAACACTACTGAAAGACTATAACGCACAGACCAATTGGCTTTCCTTCAACGTGCGTTCTTTTATGAAAACCAAAAATTCTCGAATTCCTAAATGGCTAAATGTGGCCGTTGGCTACGGTGCACAAAATATGTACGAGGGCTACAACTACGATTGGGTGGATGAGGATACGGGGATTGCATTCGAACGTGATCCCGATCTTTATCCTCGATATAGCCAATGGTATCTTTCTTTAGATGTGGACTTGACACGCATCAAAACCAAGAGTCGTTTTTTGAAAACCGCATTTAGCATTTTAAATTTTATAAAAATACCCGCCCCATCCCTGGAGGTGAATACGCTTGGGAATGTTCGGTTTTTACCGATCTATTTTTAGCTTCTTTCTTTTCTCCTTACGAACTTTTCTTGGGCCAAACCACAGCCACGTCCCCGTGATGATGATAAATAACAAACCAAATCCAAGTACATTCATGGATACCAACTTGAAGCTATCGCTGATGATGGAGCCATCGTGTAGATTTTCTATCCAATCAGAATGCCGCTTGGCGATGGACTTAATTGCTCCCGATTTTCCATCAATTTGCACTTCCCAGTATCCTTTTTCAAACAATACTTTTACAATTCCTTTGGATGGGCGTACGTCGAGCCGATCCACTAAATTTTCTCGTTGGTCAGGATGAGCTTCGTGAAAAGCAGTTTCGGCGAGCGTACTAATTTCGGCGAGTGGTTTCCAATCGCTTAAATCTTTCGAGCTGCCTTTTTGGGTAGGTGGCTGTATGACATCAATATCTTTTTTAAGTGCAAGTAGAACACCCGTTACTGCTGAAATTATCAACAATAGGGCTAGTCCTAATCCCAACCAACGGTGGAATACTCTGAATTTTCTTAGACTTTTGCTTAGTTTCTTTATATTCAAATTCCTCATTTTTAAGCAATCAAATGCTCAACGTAGGCAGGCAACACCTTACCCGCAGCTTCTCCAAATCCGATACGTACGCCATCTTTTTCGCACCATCCTCTCAGGACTACGGTATCCCCATCGGCAATAAATTTTCGCTGCGAACCATCGGGCATATCAATCGGTTTGGTACCTTTCCAAGTGATTTCTAGCATTGAGCCGTAGGACGTTTCGGTTTTTCCACTAATTGTCCCAGAAGCATACAGATCTCCAACATTGATATTACATCCATTGACGGTGTGGTGTGCCAGTTGCTGGCACATGTTCCAGTACATGTATTTGAAATTGGACCGACAGACCACCAACCCTTCTCCTGCTTCGGGAATTATTTCTACCTCAAGGCTGACATCGTAATTTTTTTCTCCCTCGTACTCCAAGTACGGAAGTACGGGAGGATCTTGTACTGGCCCCGCCACTCTGAATGGTTCGAGCGCATCCAAGGTAATGATCCAAGGAGACATCGTAGAGCCAAAACTTTTTCCGAGGAAAGGCCCTAAAGGCACATATTCCCATTTTTGAATATCGCGTGCGGACCAATCGTTAAACAAACTCAATCCAAAAATATAATCCTCCGCTGCTTGTGTAGGGACGGTTTCTCCGAGTGCGGTTTCACGCCCGATGACGAATCCCATTTCCAATTCGAAGTCAAGTAACTTGGATGCCCCGTACACGGGCTGCGTGGAGTCCTTCGGGATTTGTTGTCCTCTGGGTCTCCTGATCGGAGTACCCGATACGACGATGGAGGAAGCCCGCCCGTGGTAGCCAACTGGCAGATGCTTCCAGTTGGGTAGCAGCGCATTTGCGGGATCACGAAACATTTTTCCAACATTAGTGGCATGTTCCATACTGGAATAAAAATCGGTGTAATCTGTAATCTTAATGGGCAGCAGCATCTCTGCGGCTTCTTTTTTGTGAAAAATATGAGCTGCCATTTCTCGGCTATTCCACTTCGTCACATTGGCATCCAAAATTTCGGAAAGGCGATTGCGTACCATTCGGGTAGTGCCTTTTCCGAGTGCCATAAAATCATTCAAGTATTCATTATAAAAAACAGAACGGGGGATACCCAAGTCCGCAAAGTACCCAAGATCATTGACCTTAGCCAAATCAATAATCAAATCACCAATGGCAGAACCAACCCTCGGTTTAGTATTTTTAGTTTTAAAAATTCCAAATGGTAAATTTTGTATGGGAAAATCACTTCCCTCGGGTACGTCTGCCCATGATTGTAAGGTAGGGTCGTTGGCTCGGATCATGTTTGATTTTATTTTTATAAATGAATGATTAGAAAAAACTACAGTAACATTTGAAGTCTTCACATCTACTAAACTTGGCGAGTCTAGTAAACGTTTGCCGAAGTAAATCTTCAAACGTTACGGGTCGTAATTTTTAGCTTCGCAAAAATAAGGTATTTCAATTATTGTTGAGCATTTCTTGAAATGGGTGGATCGAGCGTAAGTATTTTTTTACATTAAAAAAACGTAAGGATAAAATCTACTGACCTCATGTTTGGTTGTAATCGCCTACTTGCTCGTACATCTCGACGTTGTACACCTATATTTTAGAATAGCACACAAAATGTTACTAATCCGATTTTGGTAAACTGCAAAAGCCCATGACTTCACCTGTCATGGGCTTTTATTTGCTTTAAGACTTAAACTGGCTGGACTGCAATTACATCGGTAGGCGCAGTACTTCCGCCAATATCCTCTAGGGAGATAGCAAAGGCACTTGGATTTTCGATGAAGTCAACTTCGATCAGACCGTCTTCATCTACGGTCAGCGGAATGGGTTTCATATCAACGGGTGCGCCATCTACGATTGCCCAAAGTTGGTACTGCTTCCCTGTGGGAGGAGGGCTTAATTTATCCACATTAAAAATGTAGGATTTACGACTTTGAGGATTCCAAATGATCGAAGCGTACTGTTGGGCATTCGATAGTTTTGAGATTTTAATATTTTGATTGTCTGGATTTTGTAGTATTTGAATTTGGTTTTTGAGCGCGTCGTTTTCCGCTCTAGTAGTATCACAATCGGCTTGGAGGACACTCAGTTCGTCGGTCACCGCACTCAATTGAGATTCGCTCTGTTGAAAATTTTGCTGATTGGTATATCCCCACCACAAACTACCTAACAATGCTCCCACTAATAGGATGGGCAGCCACAGCCCCCCGCCACCCGATTTTTGGTCAGGATCAGAAGATGGCGGTGGAGGATTTTTGGCGATCAATTCATCAATGCGCTGATTAAATTTAGCTTCTACTCCAACGGGTTTTTCTAATTCGTGAATTTTAGCATACTGCTCCATCGCCACTTCTATCGCATCGAGTTCCTGTCGAACCTCAGGATACTTCTGGGCAAGTTGTTGTACTTCTTGGCGTTCTGCATCAGTCGCAATTCCTAGAACATACTGCTCTAAAATTCCAGACGATATGTAATTCTTTATATCCACATTGAAACGTTGAAGCAATTATCTTTAAGTTCTAACATCCAATTTTGACTTTGTAACATACTAATTACAAAAACAATACTGAGCAACAAATCTCTCACTTGATCCTGATTGAGTTTTGTTCGCAGTTCATTGATAGCCTGTCTTAATCTTGATTTAATTGTTCCGAGGGGGATGTCTAGCTCTTTCTCGACGGCCCTTTGCGAGTAGCCTTGGAAGTAAGCCATATCAATCAGCACTCGATGTTTTTCATCCAATGAGTTGATGACTTTCTCCAGACCTGCATCCTTAATCTGAAGTTCTTCCGAGCCACCTACATTTGGATTTACGGTATTTTCTATGGAAGTGGTTTTTTGCTCTCGATTATATCCTGCGGATCGAAGCATATCTATTGCAGCGTTCCGAGCTATGTTGGATAACCAAGTAAACAATCTTCCCTTTGTCCGATTATAACTTGCTGCATTTTGCCACACTTTTACCATTACGTCCTGCAAAACTTCTTCCGCTAGTGCTTCTGATTTCACGATTCTGCGAATGATGCCGTAGAGGGCATTACCGTAGTTTTGGTAAGTCAACGTCACCGCCCTTCGATCACCTTTAGCCAAAAGCGTGGTAATCTCTTTTTCTATATCGGAAATGTTTTTAGTAGTACTCATTGAATTTTTAGAAAAAAATGGTGTTGTGAGCCTTAATTACAACGGGGCTAAAGCTAGAGAAAATTATTTGAACTCCCTTAACTTATTGAGTTTTTGATGAGAGAGAAGACCGTAGAAACCAAAGTACCATTTGATTTCATATTAATCATTCAGTTCCTCTAATGCGCTCACTTAGGAATGGTTCAATAATAACTTTACATTTTTTACTTGTTCTTTTTCCTTTCTGCTGCGTTGAACAGCCACGCCGATGCCCCGCATCGCCTACGATTTTCGCATTGCATAAAGAAAAAATAACTGCGCATAAAATGTAAATTTATTAATGCACCATTCCTTACAATTTTCTACCACTAATTTTTTGAGAAAATGTAACTACTTAGCACCATGCTTTGAGAACCTCGTGGGCTGAGAAAGCGGGAATGATAAGTGTTCTTAAAGCCAAATTATGGAGCGTTTGTTGGCTTTAAGAACTTTTGCTTTACTTATTTGCTATCCCACGAAGTTCTCAAAGCATGGTGCTAAGCAGTTACGATTTTTAAAAAAACAAACGCAAAGGTAAAAGTAATTTGGGGGATTACGGATGGAGAGATTGGGAGCTAAGACTTACGTTTTTAATCCAATGATGAACAACAAAACCTCCAATAGCTTGTTTCAACCTTTCAAATCACTAAGAATTATCAAAATATGGAGATAACAGAATATAGCATCGAAAATACGCCTGCTCCCCAAAAGATCAATAAACTAGGATTGGTCAGGGAATGGAAATCTATCCTTCAAGTTGGAAATATTGTTTTGAATTACAAATCCCTCGTAAAGAATAAACAGGGAAATGGTCAGCAAGTAGTACTCGTTCCGGGTTGGCTATCACCCGCAACTACGATGTTTCCCGTTAAGCATTTTTTAAAACAAATAGGCTATGCCCCCGAGTACTGGAGCTACGGCATTAACAACGGTAGGGTGGAAGAATATAAAGATAAATTGGTGGCGGAATGGAAAAATCATACCGAGCCTATCACCATGATTGGTTGGAGTCTCGGAGGATTGATTGCCCGAGAAGTGGCGAGAGAAATACCAGAGGTGGTATCGAGTGTAGTGACTTACGGAACGCCCGTCAAAGGCGGTCCCACTTACACTATCGGTGCCGATGTCTATGGCGAGGAGGTATCTTCAATGGTGGCAGATCGGTTAGTAGAATTAGATAAAGACAATCCTATCCGCGTGCCGCTCAGTATTATTTTTTCTAAAAATGATAATTTTGTTTCGTGGCCAGCTTGTATTGATGAGACCAGTAAAAATGCTAAACATTACGAAGTGAAATCTACCCATACTTCGTTGGGCATTGATCCAAAAGTTTGGACGATCATCGCTCAACACTTGAAGGAGTTCGCTTAGGCATGTTTCAAATGCTTTCTGGAAAAAATAAAATCATCAAAAAAGGACATCACGCTTTCCCAGCTGATGTCCTCCAATCTATCTCTGATATAATTGAGTTTTCTTAACTATCGAATTAAGGTCAAATCTCCTGACTGCCTAAATGGAATCAATCGCCCATCACAAGTTTCTATTTCCATTTCTAAAAACCACACGTACACATCCGACGCAATTTTTCTTACAGGGCGCCATTCTTCATCAGGATTTTTAGATTGAAAAACAGGTTGTCCCCAACGATTGTATATATTCAAACTGTAAAAATTATATACCACATATTCGTCCTTGACAATAGGATGAAAATCATCGTTGACACGATCTCCATCAGGCGTAAAAGCATTAGGTAGGCGAATATTGTTTTTCGAGAAAACTGAAATGTCCTCCACCTCATACACTACTGTAAATTGTGAACAGGTCGGTAGCAAGGTAACGTTGGCGTAGTACGTCCCACTTTTATTGATCGTTCGATTTTTTGTGGTATCACCACTTTCCCACTCAACGATGTAGTATGTTTCTCCAAACTCTGCCAGAGGAATGATCAATGCTTTTTCCTCATTTCCACATATCTCAAGTTGTACATCTAAGTCGGCAGCCAGTAACATTGCTCTAGGTGTTACCGTAAATGGAATTACAATCGTACAGGCAAAACTATCTTGTACGTACAAAGTATATTCCCCTGCGGATAGGCTGTCAAAAAAAGGCTCTATTTGCCAATCCAAGCTGTCCAAAGAATATTGGAAGGTGGGAAAGCCTCCTACCAAATAATTGACCCATAGCGTACCCAGCGAATCCATACCACAGTCCTCCGTGATGATAAGTTCAAAAGTAGCTAGATTATTATCCCAAAGGCAAGAACAATTATCCCCCATAACGGTAGCTTCACAATTACCACTATCCATAAATTCAAAGTAAAAATTAGGTAACTCTGCGGAAATTGAATCACTCGTAAAAATATTGTTACTCATCATCCCACCCTGCGCTAAACTGATGTACGGAGGCATACCACCAGCCAAAGTTACCGCTACAGTATAGGTGCTATCATGGCAGATGACATCAAATTCGTTAGCCGATAATTTTGGAAAAAAAGTAATCGTAAATGGATCGCAATTAAATTCGGGAATAGGCGGCATTTGAAATCCTTGCTTATTAGTCTTGATGCCTCCTGTACAGCAAGAATCATTTGGGTAAATTAAAGTATCAATGCTCATCAAGGTATCCAATATCCAATCTTCCTCCCACAGGAGCGTTAGTCCAATAATCTGCGATGGAAAAATGGTGTCCCCAGTAGCTTCTAGTTCAAAAATT
>JBCCJE010000175.1:0-8477 GCA_039027925.1 Bacteroidota bacterium | reverse complement strand
CTTCAGCGTCGTTCCCGTAAAAGAAGTTCTGTACTCCCATCCGTCGGATGAGCCACCCAAATATTCCACTCCTGCTGCTGGAAAATCATCTCTTAATGCCATAAGATTTATCCTTGTTTCGTCAAAAAAGCAGCAGGGTTTTCACATAGGAAATATACTCACAGGGGTATTATTCTTATTTGAAAACCCTGTTCTGTTTTGACGAAACAAGGATAAATCTTATGGCATTAAGAGATGATTTTCCAGCAGCAGGAGTGGAATATTTGGGTGGCTCATCCGACGGATGGGAGTACAGAACTTCTTTTACGGGAACGACGCTGAAGGATAGCTACTCGATGGTACGCAAGTTTTTGGAGGAAGAGGGATACGAAAATATACCGATTCCCAAAAATGTAAATGAATTGTTATTATTTAAAAATCCTAAGAGCCAGATGCAGTTGCGCTTGTTTAACGAGCGGGGCTATTTTCATAATCCTATCAAGATTTTTTTCCCGAATGGAAAGAGAAAAGAGAAGACGCTAGTGCTTTGTATTTATAATGAAATGCAGGAAGGGCATTTGGTGAGGTTCCACGGAGTGGGGTGAGGTTATAGTTGATGCACATAATGCGTTGTACCTATCTCTAGTTTGACTCCATACTTCTTCTTGAACTCTTCTTTCATTTTATTTACTATCAAATTTCTTTTAGGAGCCTTTACTTTACTAGCTACTATAAAACCATAGTTTTTTTCTTTCGGAGATTTTAGATGGCCGGAGATCGTTTTAGCAATTTGATCAAAAGCCTTTTTTATTTTTTGTCCTTTGAGTTCTACGTAGTATTGCTCATCATTGGAACACCGATGAAAAGCATAATCGCATTTTTCTACACTTTTATCATTTACAAAGCAATCATCTACCTTGATTCGGCAGAATTTTTCTTTGGATTTTTTTGGAAGTTGGATGGAGAATTTTCTTCCTTTTTCCTCAGCACTCAATTTGTGATCTACACACTCCTCATCAATTTTGTATTTCTCTTTTAGTGCTTTACAGAGCATTTACTTTTGATATTTTAAGTTAAGCAATTTATCAAATACTTCACCGATTTCTTCGGATACATCATCAATTGGATTGGCATCTACAGTACGGTACTCTGCGTCCATGATGGAGCGTGCTGTTCCATTCTCAATGTAGTAGGCTCTGACATCTTCAAAGGCAAGGTGATATTTTTCGGGAATCAGTTTAATAACATCTTCCTTCAATTCTGGATTGGCTTGGATTACATTACTAGCTTGGATAAGATTGCTTAGGACGGTGAGGATGTATGGACTATGAGTGGTCAAGATAAGATTATTTCCATTCTTTGCGCATTGCTCAACCAAGTACTCCGTTAATATTTTTTGTGTCGTCGGATATAAATTCAACTCGGGCTCTTCAACAATATACGAATGAATAGCATCAGGGGTAGCGTTGGAAAAATAGGATGAAACCAATATCAAAGGCAGTAGTGCTTGTATTCCACTTGAGCTTTCCTTCAGAGGAAATCTTCGGCTATTGTAAGTGACAAAATCATTACTTTCGGAAAGCTCATACCTAATTCCAAATTTACTGAAGTTGGTATTGCTCAGATTAAGTTTTGCGAGTTGGTAAGTATTTCCAAATTGAATGAGAAAACGGGGGAGTGCCACCTCATTGTCGAGCATGCTGAATAGCGAATTAGAGAGTAATGAAATCAGCATCCTTTCTGCGGGAATGTACTTTGACGACTTAATCTCATTTGATAATCTGGTGTATTCTTTAGTCACGTCTCTAGGAATCGCTTGATCCATGTGAGCCAAAAAATTTCTCATTCGGGTTCTAAGGGTTTCTCGGCGGATTACTTTTTTTTCGAACGCCGTAGATCCGTCCACATAAGAAACTCCACTTACGCATCTTATTCGATATGCTTCTCCTTCGTATGTTATTTCGGTACTATCAATCATGAAGTTTTTAATATTCAATCGCTCGAAGAGTCCATGCATTCCTATCTTGCCCTCGAATACCTCCCAATCTCTAAATATAGCAACCAACTTCGCTAAAGTACTTTTTCCACCAGCTTGCTCCCCAATAAAAACATTTACTTTTTCCAATTCAATTTCAACATCTTTGATTGGTCCAAAATTTTTAACGATTAACTTTTCCTTTGACATGATGCTTTTTTTCAATTGTGATAGGCAACCACGAGGTAGGGACAACCACAAGGGTTGCCCCTACCTTTTATTACCTCTTGGCTTTCTTCCGTGCTTTTCCTCATATCTTTCAATGTACTCTTTTTCTTTTTTCAAGGCTTCTTTTCTGTTCGGGATACCTGAAACTAATATTTGAGCAAAAAATTTAATGAACCCAGCCACCAAATTGTAAAGATATTTCTTGAAAATTGTAAATGTGACCGACAGGCAGCGATGCTAACTTTTGAACTAAAGGCTCAATAATTTTTTGATTATCCTGCTCTTTCCAATCTAACAAATCAATCATTTCCCAAAATTCAGCATCTTTCATCGGCTGAAAATCTGGTTTTTGATTGATCGTTATTTCCAGTTCAGCATCTCCATATTTTTCTTGAATATCACGTATAAAGGCAGAATCTAATTTGTGAATTGATATTTTAAATGATGCGTTCATAAGTAAAATAATTTTCACCCAATATCGGAATTTAACAGGAGAAACCCTAGGCTTCTCCCGACGTCGCTTCCGTTACTTCGGGTTTCATTTGTGGGAAAAATAAAACTTCCTGAATCGAATGTTGATTGGTGAGCATCATCGTCAATCGGTCAATCCCGATCCCCAAACCTGAAGTTGGCGGCATACCGTACTCCAAGGCTCTTAGGAAATCCTCATCTAGCACCATTGCCTCGTCGTCCCCGCGTTCCGCTAATTTCAGTTGATCCTCGAAGCGTTCTCTTTGATCTATGGGATCATTCAGTTCCGAGTAAGCATTGGCGATTTCTTTTCCGTTAACAAAAAGTTCAAAACGTTCTACCAATCCTTCGGAGGTTCGATGCTTCTTCGCTAGCGGGGTCATCTCTATCGGGTAGTCAGTGATGTAGGTGGGTTGAATCAAGTTGTCCTCTACTTTTTCACCAAATATTTCGTCAATCAATTTTCCTTTCCCCATTGAGTCATCTATCTCGATGTGGAGTTGCTTGCATACGCCCCGTAGTCCTTCTTCGTCCATTTGGGAAATATCAATACCCGTATATTTTTCGATGGACTCAAACATGGTCATTCGGGTATAAGGCCCCGCAAAATTCAGTTCGTTGTCACCGTAAGAAACGACCGTTCCTCCCGTTACTTCAATGGCAACTTTCTCCAGTAAGGTTTCCACCATTTCCATCATCCAGATATAATCTTTGTAGGCTACGTAGATTTCCATAGCAGTAAATTCTGGATTGTGCGTCCTGTCCATCCCTTCATTTCGAAACATTTTCCCAAACTCATAAACACCATCAAAACCACCTACGATCAATCGCTTCAAGTACAATTCATTCGCAATGCGCATGTACAGCGGTATATCCAACGTGTTGTGATGTGTCTTAAAAGGACGCGCTGCTGCCCCTCCGTGGATGGGTTGTAAGATCGGCGTTTCTACTTCCAACCAACCTTGATCGTTGAAGTAATTGCGCATCACGTTCATCACTTTTATCCTTTTTAGAAATGTCTCCTTGACGTGAGGATTAACAGTCAAGTCCACGTATCGCTGGCGGTATCTTTGCTCGGGATCGGTGAACTCATCGTACACATTCCCTTGCTTGTCTCTTTTTACAATGGGGAGGTTACGGAGCGATTTTCCTAAAAACTTCAACTTCGTGACGTGTAGCGTCACCTCCCCAGTCTGAGTGACAAATAAGTATCCCGTAACTGCGATAAAGTCGCCGATGTGCAGTAGCTTGACTAGCTTATTCATCTTTTCGATTTCTTCCTCCGTCTCGCCAATCTCTCCCTTGCGAACGTATAATTGAATGCGACCGTAGGCGTCTTGTAACTTCGCAAAAGGCCCACGCTGCCCCATGAAGCGACCCGCCATCGTTAGTTCGGTTTTTTTCTCCTGACTAAAATCTCCGAGGAAATCCGTTCGCAGCGTAGCGATGTAATCTTCCAAAGCAACGGGTGCTCGATCAATACCTGCGTCCCACGCTACGGTCTCGGTGAGTCCAAAGTTGGCTTGTGCTTCTTCGTTCTCTAACAACATATTTGCACGAAACCTATTCTTGGTCAAAAATTCGAGTAGCTGTTCTGCTTTGACTTTTCCGATGCCTTTGATCTTCTCCAACTCGTTCACTAGATTTTTACGGAAATCAGATGTGTTAAAATCTGTGGAGATAAAATTGACATCAACTTTTTCGGCAGGAAATGGATTGATCCCTAAATCTCTGATCGCCTGTAAGGATTGGCGACGTACGACTTCTTGTTCGCTTAACATTTTATAGGTGATTTGATGGCTTGTCTTTTATATTTTTTTTGAAATAAAAAACTCAACCGTTTTTTAAAAAAATGGAGTGCAAAAATAGACTTTTTTTTAAATCAGTAAAATGCGAGAACCAAAGAAAAGGTTCATGGGTTACTCCGTTTTCTCCCAATGTAAAAAATCGGGTTGTTGGGCAAACTGCGGGTAGTTTTTTTTCATCCAATCTGCAATTTCTTTTTTGTTGTAGTCCAACTCCCGAACATATTCATTCAGCAATGTTATCACTTCCGATGGCCGCTCGGTCAGCAAATAAATTTCTAGTAGCAAATCATAGATTTTATCGTAGCGATAATTTTCCTTAACCTTCAATAGCTTTTCTTCTGCTACTTGGTATTCCTTTTTTTGAAAATAAATGAGACCTCGATAAAATCATTGACGAGCGTAGTATCATTATTTCGGAGGGTTTGCCCGATGGTATCAGCCAAATAATAGATGTAGTTATCCCACATGTCTTCTTCTTCCTCCTCTTGGGAAAAGTACAAATAGGCCATAAAAAAAGAAAGGCAACGAGCGTAAGTCTATTTTTCATTTTAATTTTTTTGAGTGGTGATGAGCAGCGAGAACACTCTGCTACGCTTCATTGTGAGAAGAGAGAAAAGGAGGTAATAAAATTCGGGCATTGGTCTCTCATCTCTCTTCCCTCATTCCTCTCCCATCAAATATTTCATCATTTGGTCAACCGTTGCTGCGGGCGTTCCACTCGCATCAATTTCTACGATAGTATCTCCGTGCCAGCGTCGCAAATATTGAATAGCACGAAAGAACTTTTGGCGATCTTCTTCTAGGTTTTCCTCAAATAGTTCCTTCGTTTGATTTCTATTTTGCATACGCTGATAGCAAATTTCGTTACTGACATTGAGAAAAAAAATCACGTCAGGCTTTCGGGCTTTTTCATTGAGTTTTAAAACTTCCTTGAAGCCAAAATCGGGCTGACTCTGATAGACCAATGAAGATAAATAATACCGATCACAAATAATGGCTCGATCGCCCGCTTTTTCTAACCACGGGTCAATCAATCTATCCCGATGATCCAACCGATTGGCAGCAAACGATAAGGCCAATGTTCGGTGCGAAAACCGCTTGATCTTTTTTTGTAGTACGGCCCGAATGTACCCCCCAGCTACCATGTCGTTGTGGGGTTCGTAGGTTCTTTTTACTCGGTATTGTTTTTTTAATTGTTGCTCCAACAAAGTAGAGGCAGTCGTTTTTCCCGACCCATCAAGCCCTTCGATGACGATGAAGCGTGATTTTTTTTCCATAAAAATAGTGCGGTAATTTTTTGTAAAAAATCAAAACACAATGATATAAAAACTATTGCATAATTCTTTTTCCCACAAAATTTATTCAATTTTATCGCTCTTTTAAAAAATTCAAAACCTACTCAAAATGAAAAACTTGATTGCCGTATTCGCCTTAATGACTTTGGTTTTTTTAGCCTGTGAAAATGCTAAACCCGACCAAGAGCAAACAACAAAAACGGAAACCCCTAAAGGTTGGGATGACTTCAAAGCAGCATTTGTGAATACCATTTCTAAAAACGATATGGGAGGATTGGTAGAGATCGCCGCCCTTCCGCTGAAAGGAAATTTTTTTTCGAGTGAAAACGGGACACTTTCAAAAGCAGGCTTGATAAAAAATTACGCAAAAGTATTTGGAGGTGATGTCCGACTCCGAATCATCAAAGCCCAACCCGAAGAATGGGGAGAAGCAACGATCACTAACGCCGCAGAAGCCGAAAGGATAGGCGTACCCAAAGGAGCTAAAGTCAAAACCTTACAACTTAATTATGTCTTCAACGAAGGAAAAGATAACCAAACAGAATCTACACAAATCTTTTACTTCGCCAAATTGGATGGCAAGTACAAATGGTGTTCGATGTTTATTGCGGGATAAGGAATGGTTCAATGAGAAAATTCAAAAAGGACTTTGAAATCTAGGATTTTGGGTAAAAACCGTATCGGTGAGTGTGTGTAGAAAATTGATAATATCTTCTTTTTGGCTCTCCGTTAATCCCAAGGGGCGGATGTTGGCATCCACATTGGGGGCGTGGGCGTGGTGAGGGCTTTCATTATAAAAATCAACAACTTCCTCCAAAGTTTGAAATCGGCCGTCGTGCATGTAAGGGGCAGTCAAGGCAATGTTGCGTAGCGATGGTGCTCTGAATTTACCGTTATCAAAAGTATCTTGCGTGACTAAGCCCAACCCGGCGTCCATCTCAAAATAATCTGTCAAACTCCCCACGGAATCTAGCCCATTGTTAAAATACTCATCGGTAGTCATCAAAGGTGCATTATGACAATGTCCACATTCGGCATCGGGTAGTGCTAGCCCCTGACTCGAAGTACTGTCAAAAAACATTCGAAAACCTCGCTCCTCCGAATCCGTGAAAATCCCTTCCTCTCGTAGCTTGACTATATCGTATCTGGAGTTGTGACTAATCAGCGTTCTTTCGAATTGAGCGATGGCTTTTACCGCCAAGTCACGAGTAATATCGTCGGTATCGCCGATACCAAATGCCTCCCGAAACATGGTCGGATAATCCGCATGTTCTTTTAGTTTTCTTTCCACATTTTCCCAAGTGTCGTGGAGTTCTAGCGGATCTTCGATGGGAAGTAGGGCTTGCTCTTCGAGGGTATTGACTTTACCATCCCAAAACAAACCTTTCTCGACGTAGCCAATGTTGACTAAGCTCATTGCACTCCGCAATCCCGCTACACCGTCAATACCAAAACTTACCTTTTTGCCATCGGCAAAGCCAAGGTTTGGTAGGTGACAACTAGAGCAAGACATCGTATTATCTGCCGATAAAATGGGATCATAAAATAAATACCTGCCCAGTTCGATACCTTCTTCGGTCATGGGGTTATCGTTAGGAATCAGCATGGACGGAAATGCTTCGGGTCGGATCAGCGAATGTGGAGTAGGATTGTAGGGTATGCCGGTGAGATCACCAACGATAGGCGTTTCCCCTGGTGTTTTATCTTTACAGTTAAATGTAATGATGACTAATAAAAGAAAAAAAATAGTTTTTTTGAGCATAGTTTTCTAAAAACGGGAAGAAGGCAGCACTATTCAATACTAATCGCTTCCTCTTCCAAGTTGTCCATTACTTTGTTAATAAGATCCATGTGCGTGACACTGTGCGTACCATTCTCCTGCATCACATCAATATTTTCGAACATCTTGATGGCATCCACTTCGAAGGATACTTGGGTGGTCACGTCTTCCTTGAGTTGAATATCTTTTGCGAAAAATCTAGTTCGGTAAGCCTCATCTGCCCCCGTGTGGTAGGAAATCTTGTGCGCAAAACTTCCATTGCCATCTACATCAATTCTAGCTTCCGTTTTCGAAAAAATAAAACTTTCCCAAGCGGGCCAGTAGTGACCTGACTGACGCAACGGATGACCTGATCCGTAATCGCTCCAGTTGGTTTTATTCAAATCAGCAGGCACGCCAAAGTTAATTTTAATGCCCGAATAATCACCTACTGGAATGTTGGAAGCCGTCACAACAAATCCTCTCTCTGCATCTGCCGCATCAACGGGCTTGTAACTTAAATCCACAAAATCTACTTCTAATAATTCCGTCTCTTCCGGATTGCCAACAATCTCTTTTACGAGGACTACATTTCCGATGTAAAAATTGAATTGGTCAAATCGAATGGGGTCGCCATTATAGGTGTAATCCTTATTGACGAAAAAAGTTTCGTCTGCGTATTTCCCCTTAAAAACTAACTCCACGTTGGTTGTTCCCTCAAAGACGGGATCGGGATCACAGGAAAATTGGGCAAACATACAAGCGATGAATAATAATGCGATGATCTTTTTCATAGGATTTTTTTTATGATAATTTTTTCTTTTGCCACTAAGTCTCTAAGTTTTAATTTTTGTTCTTTGTGGCTTTGTACTCCATACTTATAATCCCGAAAAAAATCGGGAGCAAAAAAAACAAAGTTTAGGATTCACCGTATTCTCGGCAATTACTAATTTTTAATTTTT